>CALRNG020000260.1:0-5813 GCA_943369495.1 Rhizobium sp. Q54 | reverse complement strand
GGCGCGCATCTGCCACTGACAGGTCTGGGCGTTGAAGATCGACGACAAGGCTTCGGCGCGGGCCATGCCCTGCGCTTTGTCGGTGTGCGTCAGCAGAACCGCGAACTCATCCCCGCCGAAACGGGCGACCATATCGTTGGCGCGGACATTATCCTTCAGGGTGCGCGCCGTCTGGCGCAGATACCAGTCGCCGCACAGATGCCCATGTGTGTCATTGATGGCTTTGAAGCCATCCAGATCGATGATGACCAGCACACCGCCGACACCTGTACGCCGGGCCATGGCCAATTCGCGCCGGAACGCCTCCACGAACCCGCGACGGTTCAAAAGACCCGTTAACTCGTCCGTCATGGACAGGGTTTCCAGATGCTCGATTCGTTCCTTCTGCTCTACGATCTTCGCTTCTGCCTCCCGCAGACGCATGATCGTGTCCTGCAAAAGATAGACATAGGTGTCCGCATTCATCGACACCGGACCCATATCGGGCATCACGGCACCGCCGACGCTGCCGGTAACGCTGCGGGCCAGGCTATGCAGGCTGTTGGTCTGTTGCGGCGCGGGGGTGGTGAAGGCAGACAGACCACGATCCAGGCCACGAGCCATCGTCATCGGACGGGTCTGGACGGTATCGAACGGGCTCATGGTCGGCTCCCCCAAATGGGCTGTTACTCCGCCCCGGTAAGAGCAATGGCCGTGCCACCAGAAAAATCACATTAAAACAGCATGTTAGTCGTTTTTGTCTGTTGATCTCCTCTTGCCGGGCGGCAGTTCTTGCCGGGCCTGGGGCGGGGGCATGGCAAATGCTGCCCATGGCCCCCGTCATCCATCAGCGGGGTGCGAATGCCCGTTGCGGCGGATCGTTCGCGGGCGCAAGATGGACGTCATCATTATCACCAAGGCCGCATGCCCAAAGTGACCATCCTGTCCCGCGCCCGCCGCTCCGCCCGTCCTGTCGTCGCCTTTGCCCTGGCTTTGTTGCTGGGCGGTGCGGGCACCTTTCCCGCGTTCGCCCGCTCCAGCATCGACATTGCGCCGCACAAGGCCACATACCGGCTGAAGCTGGATCATGCGCGGCTGCAAAGCGGCATCACGGATGTTGATGGGCAGATGAGCTTTTCCTGGAACGATGCCTGCGATGGCTGGACCATCGATCAGCGGTTCCAGGTTCGCTTCTCCTATGCCGAAGGGGAAGACATGAACCTCATCACCAATTATGCGACGTGGGAGGCGAAGGACGGTTCCGCCTATCGCTTCAACGTGCGCAAGCTGGTGAATGGGGAGGTGGATGAGGAACTGTCCGGCGGGGCCAGCCTGGACGGCAAGGGTGGCGGCAATGTCCGCTATGACAAGCCGGAGACGCGGTCCATGCCGTTGAAGCCCGGCACTATGTTCCCGACCGCCCACACGCTGCGGGTCCTGCAGCAGGCCGGTTCGCAGGAGAACCTGTTCTCCGTTCCCGTCTTTGACGGGGCGGAGGCGGAGGGCGCCAGCCCCGTCAACACCATTGTGGGCAAGCTGCGTTCACCCGCCGGGATGAAGGTCAAGGATGCCGACCTGCTGGCCGCCAAGGCCTGGCAGGTGTCGCTGGCCTTTTTCCCCATCAATCCCGGTGAGCCGCTGCCGGATTATGAGACCAGCATGGTCTTGCAGGAAAATGGCGTGGTCCGGTCCATGCTGGTCGATTATGGCGATTTTCGCGTCTCCATGGAGTTGGAGACGCTGGAAAGGGCCAGCAAGCCGCCCTGCTGATCACGGTGCCGCGCGGAAGTTCCGGCCCAGCGGGGCCGTGCCGCCGACATAGTGCCGGAACACATAGAATAGCGGGTGCCAGCGTTCTGTATCGATATGCCGGCCATTGGGTAGCAGGATGCAGGGTGATGCCCGTACCTGCGTCACCGTCACCTCCATGATGGCGTACCCGATGGCCGCATCCTCATGGATGAGGGTGGCGGTGCCGGTCAGCTGCATCGGACATTCGGCAATACGCGCCACGGGCCAGTCCGGGTCCTGCTGCGGCGTCAGGCCGCCCAACGCAAACTTATCCGCCACATGCACATAGCCCATGGCCTGCTTGTCGTCGGGCACCGGGTTGCTGCCCGTCGCGCGGGCGATGCGTTCCACCTGCGGCCAGAGGTCGGCAGAGGGCAGGTTCAGCACGCAGCGTCCATCTCGGCGCAGATTGGCCATGGCGTGGCCGTCCAGCCCCAGCCCGATGACGACCCGGTCGTCCAGCGCCCAGGCGGATGAAATCGGGCTGATATTGCTGGTCCCGTTCGGGTTCAGGCTGGTCAGCAGGACGACCGGCGTGCCGAAATACAGGACGGACGGGGTGATGGTGACATGGGTCGCGGGCATGGTGGCTCCGTGATGAGGGCGGAGCGAACCTATGCCAGAGGGAGGGAACGTTGGTTCGGTCGGGGCCGTATCAAGGCTCCCCCTTGAAAATGCCCACCACCGGCTGCACTCCGGCCACCTGCCGGGCGCGATACATGCCGGATGTGTTGAAGGACCAGGCGACCTGACCGTCGGGCGCGACGGCGACAATGCCGCCATCACCGCCCAGGGCGGTCAGCCGGGCCTGGATCACTTCATCGGCGGCCTGTTGCAGGCTGATGCCTTTCAGTTCCACCAGATCGCAGATAGCCCGCGCCACGCCCAGGCGGATGAAATATTCGCCCGTGCCGGTGGCGGACACGGCGCAGGATTTGTCATTGGCATAGGTGCCGGCCCCGATGATCGGCACATCGCCCACCCGGCCCCACAGCTTGGCCGTGGTGCCGCCGGTGGAGGTACCGGCGGCGATATGGCCCGCATTGTCCAGCGCCACCACACCCACGGTGCCGTATTTGCGATCCTCAAAGGCCATGTCGGCGGCGGCCAGGGGTGTCGGTTCCGGCCCCACGCCTACGGGCCGCGCCGGGATGGGCAGGCCGCGTTCCTTCAAGGTTTTCTTCAAGGACTGCCAGCGCCGTTCGGTGAAGAACCAGGCCGCATCGGCCTGTTCCACCCCCGCCTGCTGCCCGAATTTTTCGGCACCGGCCCCGATCAGCATGACATGGGGCGATTTTTCCATGACGGCGCGGGCCAGCGTGATCGGGTTCTTGGTGCCGGTGATGCCGGCGACGGCACCGGCCTTCAAGGTGGCCCCGTCCATGATGGCGGCGTCCAGTTCGTTGCGGCCATCGGCGGTGAACACGGCGCCCTTGCCGGCATTGAACTGCGGATCATCCTCCAGCCCGCGTACCACCGCGATGACGGCATCCAGGGCGGTCCCACCCTTTTCCAGGACGGCACGCCCCCGGCCCAAGGCCGCATGCAGGGCGGCGCGGTAGGAGGCCTCCGTTTCCGGCCCCATGGTTTCCCGGTCCATCACCCCGGCCCCGCCATGAATGGCCAGCGCCCAGGCGGGGCGGGCGGGGGCCGCCGCCTGCTTCTGCGTGGCACAGGCGGACAGGGCCAGGGCAGCGCCCACCAGCAAGGCGGCAAGGCGGATCTGATTGCGGCGCACGGTCACTCTCCCCAGGATGGTTTGCGGGGAGAGTGATAGCAGGCTTGGCCGTCACTTCACCAGTTCAAGCAGTTCCATCATGCCGTTATCCTCATGGTTCACGTTATGGCAATGCATGACCATGGGGCCGGTATAGTCCAGGGCACGGGACAGGAATTGCAGCACCTCGCCACTGCCGCCGGGCGGGTTGTCATTGGGCTGCGCGGTATTGCCGAACGGGAAGGTACAGCCGCCGGGACCGGGGGCGCAGTTGATCAGGGCCGTGTCACGCCAGACGGGGAAGTCATAGGCGATGGCCCCACGCTGCACGATCTGGAACGAGTTGATATGGATATGGAACATGTGGGTGTCGGACGCACTCTGCACGCCCCAGCGGTCCATCTGCCCCAGTTTCAGCCGACGCTGCACCCGTTCCAGGTTGAAGGGCCGGCCATTCACCACCGACGCGCCGCCGATGACGGGCGGGGCATATTCGGTGTTGGTGAAGCCGAACACCACGCCCTGGGTGGGGCCGGCGGGGACATCCTTGGCCGTTGCCAGGTCGGTGGGTGTGTAGAGCGCGTTAAGGGCCGACTGGGTCGGGACCGCCTTGTTCAGCTTCTTGCCCTTGCGCTTTTTGGTGACATTGACGGTCAGCAGGGTTTGCGTGCCGCTGGGCGGTGTGGCGCTGCACAGATCGGTCGTGGGGTTGGGGTTGGGATCGGCGGCGGTCGGCGTCGCGGTGCTGGCGGCCGGCGCCTGATAGATCAGATATTGCCCCTCCGCCGCCGGCGCCTGGACCATCAGGTCCATGCGCTGGCCGGGCGCCATCAGCACCAGTTCATTGGTGATGACATCGGTGCCGGCGGTCTTTGTCGTCAGATCATAGACGGGATTGCCCAGCGCGAAGGGCAGGTCCGCTACGCCGATCACCAGCGGGCGATGGATGGGAACGCCATCGGCGGCCAGGGCATAGACGCCAGGCATGGCGGCCGTCGTCCCGGCGGCCGGCACTAGGCAGAAGGGCTGGACATTGCCGACCGTGGTGTTAATCACCCGCCACAGCATGGCCTCCCCCGGCGCCATCGAGATGGTGGGGTTCACCTGACCGTTGACGGAGAATTGCGCATTAGCGGTGGGGTTATAGCCGGTCGGGTATTGATAGCCCAGGACCTGGCAGATGGTCTGGCCATAGGCGGCGAAGCAGTTGACCGCGTTGGGCGCCTTCTGCGCCGGGCCGTTGGGGAAGGTCGGTGATGTGACATAGTTGATCTCCTGGATTACCAGGATGCGTTCGCCGTCATGGGCCTTGGCGTGCTTCACGGCGGGCAGGCTGTCGATGCCGCGCTTTTCATCCTCGATGATCAGGGCGCCGGCCATGCCGCTGGCCAGCTGGATCGCCACCGACCCATGCTTGTGCGGATGGTACCAGTAGGTGCCGGCCGGATGCGCCTCCGGGATCTTGTATTCGTAGTCGAAGGAACCCTCCACGCAGACATGGCGATGGGCCACGTCCTTGTCGGTTTCCAGGTGGCAGGCCTTCTTCAGATCGTCGGCCGTGGCGCCCGTCGGCAGGATGTTCAGCAGCACATTGTCGCTGTTGCCCAGGGGCGAGACATGCAGGCCATGGGTGTGCAGGTTCAGGATGTCGAACCCGTGCGGCAGCGTGTCGACATAGGTGCCTGAACCCGGCCCATGGCCCAGCTTCGGCGCTTCGGGAAAGAAGTCGCCCGCCTCCTTCTCCTCCGCCTTGCGATCGGCGGCGGGCGTGGGCAGCTCCAGGGTGGTGGTGGGGGTTATGTCGTTGCGCAGCTTCAGGCGCACATGCTCCCCTGGTCGGGCGCGCAGGGTGGGGGCGATCAGGCGCTTGTCCGTCGCCATCAGCGACATCGTCCCTTTGGTCACAAAGCTGCGTGTCTGCACCAGCGTGCCGTTGAACGGATAAATCTCAGTCTTCGCCACCAGCACATATTGCCCGTCGCCATTGCGCTGCATGTCAGGCGGATTTTGCAGCTCTTCCGCCATGGCGGCTGTGGTGATTGACAGGCACAGGGCGGCCACGCCCATGTTCAGAACCAGACGCATATCCATCCCTCCCCCGTGCGGCAACCCCGATGCCGGGAGGATAACAGAATTCAGGATATATGTCAGATGCAACCGTGACGACTTGCGTCAGCTGAGCGTCATCACGACGGGTGTATGGTCCGACGCTTTTTCCTTGGCGCGCGGCCCCTTGTCGATCTCGCACGCGATGATGCGGTCGGCGGCCTGCGACGACAGCAGGAAATGATCGATACGCAGACCATTGTTCCGGGGCCAGGCGCCG
>CALRNG020000259.1:0-5833 GCA_943369495.1 Rhizobium sp. Q54 | reverse complement strand
CCCCGACCACCACCTTGGTCCCGCCCAGTTCGATACCCGCAACCCGCATGTCCCACCCTTCCCTTAACCGTTCTTCTTCACCAGCCAACGCAGACCCCAGGGGGCCATCGCCACAGACTGCGTGTTGATATCAATCCCGTCCAGCAGGTCATGCCAGTCACCGCCACCCAGCAGGCCCGACAGGTCCATTACCGCCGCATCACCCTTGAACCAGCCCAGACAGAACAGCCGATCCCCGCCCTTATCCACCCGCTCAAACGCCAGCAGCGAAGGATCAGCGGTCAGCAGCGGCCGGGCCGGATTACCCGCATGCAGACAGGCCCGACCCTGGCGCAACTGTGCGAAGCGGGCGATGGCGGCCTGGGTCGGCCCACCGTCGCGGGTCCAGTCCATGCGGGGACGGTGCAGCCAGCGGCCATCATCATGGTCGGGCTCCGACGCATAGTCGGGATCATTGGTCAGGGCGCGTTCATCGCCCATATAGATGGTGGGAATACCATCCAGCGCGAAGGTCACCCCATAGAGCAGCCGCAGCCGCGCCAGTGCCGCCGCATTATCGGCCCCCTCCCGCACCCCGGCCAGCGAGGCCGCCATGCCATTGGTGGATTTCACCGCCCCCGGTTCCGCCTGGAACGCCTGTCCATCGGCAAAGGAACCGGGCACGACCCCGGCATAGAAATCGGAAATCCAGGCCAGTGTCTCATCCGGGATCACGCCTTTCAGCGCACCCCAGATGATGTCGTCATGGCAACGGACATAGGTCAGCCACCCCGCCCCCGCCGGCTTGGCCAGCGCCTGGGTCAGGCAGGTTGCCAAGGGCCGCGTATCGCAAATGACCAGCGCGGCCCACAGCGCAGTCATGGCGGTGTTGTTATAGGCCAGATGGCATTCCGGCTGCTCCGCCTCGCCCAGGAACGGCAGAACGTCGGCCAGGCCGACAATCGCCTCCGCCTTCAACGCCACCGCCGGGGCGACAATGGCCAGCGCCGCGCGCCAGGCCCGCACCACCAGATGCGTCTCCGGCAGCCCCCGACAGTCACTACCCGCCCGCTTCCACAGGAACGGCGCGCTATCCAGGCGGAACACCTCCGCCCCCTGGTTGGCCAGATACAGCAGCACATCCATCATCTCGATGAACACGACCGGGTTGGCGTAGTTCAGATCCCACTGGAACGGATAGAAGGTGGTCCAGACATGGCCCCCCATCTCGGGCACAAAGGTAAAGTTTCCGGGTGCCGTTTGGGGAAACACTTGGCCCAGATGCGCCTCATACGCCGCCACCTGATCGGCACTGTCCACCACATGATAGAAATCGCGGAACCGGGCATCGCCTGCCTTGGCGGCCAGCGCCCAGTGATGGGTGTCGGCGGTGTGGTTGCAGACGATATCCAGGCACAGGCTGATCCCCCGCGCCCGCAGGTCGGACGCCAAGCTGCGCAGATCATCGATGCTGCCCAGTTTGGGATCGACCTGCCGGAAATCGGCCACGGCAAACCCGCCATCGCTGTCGCCCTCGCGTGGTTGCAACAAAGGCAGCGGATGGAAATAGCGCACGCCCAGCTGTGACAGCTCATCCAACTTGGCCCGCGTACCGGCGAGCGTGCCGCCGAACCGGTCGATATAGGTGCAATAGCCCACCATCTCCGGCTTCTGGAACCAGTCAGGTGCCGCTTCGCGCCCCTGATCCAGGTCGCGCAGGTCCGCCGGGCGGGCAATGGCGGCCCCCAGCAGTCGCGCTGCCAACTCCCCTTCCCACGCCCCTTCGCCGTAGAGCGGACGCAGCGCCGCCAGCAGCCGGGGCCAATGCTGCCCTATCCGCGCGGAAAGAAGGCGGGACAGATCGGCATCATCGGGAAGGGCCAGGGGGAAGGCGGACATGGGACGAACCTGTTCAGAAAATCAATCAAGCATAATCATGAAAAGAAAGCCCGGCCGGGGTTCCGAAAGGACAGAGGGGGGAGGTCCCCCGGCCGGGTGCGCCACATCAGAAGCTGTATTTCAGCGTGGCAGTGCTGGAACGCCCGTTGATGGAGCGGGCGCGGATGATGTTGTCGATGCCATTGGTGATGGAGCCTTCTTCGGCTTCCGTCAGGCCCTTGGCATTGAACAGGTTGTTGACATTGATGGATAGCGACAGGCCATCGGTGATGGCGGCATCGGCGAACAGATTCACCTGGGCATAGCCGGGCATCACCAGCTCGTTATTGTCCTGGGCATAGGATTTGGTGGTGCCGATAACATTGGCGCCCAGCGTGTAGCCCTCATAGCTGTAGGATGGCGTTAACTGATAGACCAGCTTGGCCTGACGCCGCGGCGTATTGCCCTTGACCGCCGGGGTCAGCGCGTCCTTGGAAATCTCCGCATCGGTCCAGGTGGCCCCACCGCTCAACAGGAAACCTTCATAGCGGTAGGTGGCTTCCAGCTCGATGCCCTTGGCCGTATAGGTCCGGTCAAAGAAGCGCTGGCTGGTCGCCTCGAAATTCTGTTCCTGCGTCTTGGCATAGAAGGCGGTGGCGAAGACGCTGACATCGTCGCCGCGCCACTTCACGCCCGCCTCATACTGATCGACCATATCGACCGCATCCTGCTTGGCAACCGACCCATCGGCGCGCAGACGACCGAACAGCAAGCGGTCGGCATTGGCGCGGCCACCCTGGCTGATGCGGGCAAAGGCCGCCAGGTCGGGATCGATCATATAGTTGGCACCCACCGACCAGGACCAGTAGCCCCAGTCATAATTGATCTTCTGCGGGTTGGCGCTGTCGATCACCGACACGGACCGTTCCGGCACATTGATGCTGCCGTCGCGGTTCACATCGACCTGGGCCTGACGGCTGGCGGTGTAATGGCCGCGCGCCTGCCCCTCATCCCGGCGCAGCGAGGCGTCCAGGTTCAACTGTCCCATCTCCCACGCCGCCGACACGTAGGGCGCGTCGATCGTGTATTGCGCGTCATAGCGGCGGGTGCAGCAATTGCCCCATAGCGGCACGCCATAGGCCAAGAGACCGTTGCTGGTGAGCTTCTGCCCGGCGGCGTTGTACACGTCCAGCAGCCGGCCATCGCGGCCCTTCACATCCATGACATAGGTGTTCCACAGCCAGTCCATCTCGATATTCTGCCGGGCCTTGTAGTAACCGGCGGCCAGATCGATGGTGCTGTCGCCGCTGACGATGGACTTGGTCAGCTTGAAATCATTGGCCAGGTTGGAGAAATCATTGATCTCCACATCGAACAGCGCCACCCGCGTGGCCAAGCCATTGCCGTTCAGCGCCGATGGCGTGCCAATGGACGACCCGTCGGTAAAGCGCAGGGTGGCGCCAGTGCCGCCGATGGCGGTGGCCAGTGCCTGCGCGCCCATCACTTCCTGCGGGAACGGGCTGACGAAGCGGCCCGAGGTATCGGCCACGCGCAGCTTGTTGGCGACCGCCCAGCCATCGGCCAGATCAAACTTGAACTCACCCCCCACCGCCGTGGACACCGGATGCATCCCGTCCTTCAGGCTGCTGGTGCGGACATTATTGTCGCCGTCCAACCCGACATTGGTCAGGAAGTTGGGCGTGTGCAGACTGTCGGTCAGCAGGCTGAAATTGGCGATGGAACGGATCTTGGGATCGCTGTTGGTCCCGCTGACCAGAACCGGCTGCGGAAGATAGCCGATGGCGCGGTCGTTCAGATACTTGAAATAGACCCGCGCATAGCCGTTTTCGAACTTGCGGGTCAGGTTGGCCTTGATCTGGCCGCCACTCTCCGCGTTGTAATCGGCGTTACGGACACCTTCACCCTCACGGTAGAAGCCGCCGATATGGGCGTTCCAATTGTCGCCGATGGCGCCGCCAAACTCAAAATCGCCGCGCGTCGTGTCGTAATCCAGGCCGCGCGTCACGGCAAAGCTGCCGCCTTCCTTGTCGCCGGTCTTTGAGATGAAGTTGATGACGCCGCCCGGCGAGTTGCTGGCCAGCGTGCTGGCCGAACCGCCACGGATCGCCTCAACCCGCGCCACATTGCTGTCGGCGCGCAGGAAGATGTCGGCATTGCCAAAGGCGATATCGCCGAACTCCATGACGGGCAGGCCGTCTTCATGCAGTTGCAGGAACTTGGCACCGCCGGCCGCCACTGGCAGGCCGCGCACCGCGATATTGGCATTGCCCTCGCCGCCCGTGGATTCAGAGCGCACGCCCGGGATATTGCGGAAAATCTCCGCGGTGCTGCGCGGGGCGGACTGCATCAGGTCTTCCGCCGACAGGGCGGAGACAGAGACGGAGCTGCGCATCTTGGAGGTCTGGCTGACCACGGCGGTCACCACGATCTCTTCCAATTGCAGATCATCGCTCTGCGCCGGAGCCTCGGCCTGGGCCGCGGCTTGCGCGACCTGGGTTTCCTGGGCGTGAGCCATGGACAGGCTGAACGCCGCCAGCGCCGCGCCCATGGCGGACGCACGCATCAGAATGCACTTCATTTGGGTTCTCTCCCTCTGGGACCAGTTTGGCCAGATATCGGGCGCCGTTATCCGGCACCCTCTTGCTTCGAGGATGAGAATAGTCAATCTGCAATCGTTTGCAAGTCTGAATTTGCACAATCAGCCTGATCTTGGACCGGCTGATTGTGCGCGCTTGTGAAAACCCCTTGATCTCAAAGCCTTGACTGCACAATCACCGCCACGACCTGTCGCCGTAAAGATACAATCGTTTGCGGTGCAACAGACTTACCGCCCCGCCGTTTCCCGCCGCAGGTCGAAAATGCGCTCATAGATGGCTTGGCGCATGCGGTTCACGGCGCCCAGCGGCTTATGGTCGGGCAGCGCGTGCCAGGGGTTGTAGGAACTGGCCTCACACGCTGCATTCTGCGGTTCGGTGTTGAAATCCTGCTGCGGGATGTCGATGCGCGCCACCTCCTGGAACGGCGCTTCCGTCTCCGACCATTCATAGCGCGGGTCCTCCACGCTCATATCGCCGGTCCGCACCTGCACCATGAAGCGCATGCAGGCCCCGCCTGTCCGCAGGGTTTCCACCATGGCGGCGCGCAGATAGTTGGGGTTCTTGGTCTTTGGGATGATCACGGGCTTCGGGTCGCACGGCATGGCCGAATATTTCACGGCCACCACGTCCGCCCCGCTGCCCAACTGATACGGCACCATGGACCAGTAGCGGGTATTCAGCGGGTTATCGATCCGCGAACTGGTGGCATCCACGGCATTGATCGTGCCCTTCAACCCGATGGACAGCGGGACCAGGATGGGCTGGAGCCACTGCGTCACCTTGCTGGGACTGTCGGTATAGCCGACCAGCTTTTCATAATCCTTGGGCTCCGCCACCAGGAAGGTGGGGAAATTGATCATGATGAAATCCTGCGACGGCGCCGCCCCCGGCGCCACCACCAGGGGTGCGCCGGGCAGCGGCTGTTCGCTGCTGCCCAGCACCTTTACCGCCATGCCGCGCCCATCCTTGTCATAGTCGGGGCGGTTGGGATTCTCGTTGGAATTGGAGTAGCGGATGATGGCGTTGTAGGCGCCGGGGCTGGCGAACAGCCCATGGCGCAGCGCCGCAGGCACCGTGTCGCCCACCGTGAAGGTGGCGGCGACGCAGCCATGCGGCTTGGGATGCGCGTCGCGGCGCACCGGGACGTTGGCGTACATCCGTTCCAGATGGGCATAGATGATGGCCGCGACGCGGGCGGCTGCATCCACCTCCCCCGGTGCCAGCTTCTCCCCTGGCCCATTGGCGGCGGGATATGTGGCCGGATCAATGGGCCGGTAATAGGCATCGCCGCGTTCGGCGCACCCCGACAGCAGGGCAACCCCTGCCCCGGCCAGGCAAAGCCCGGCCTTCAACCGCTT
>CALRNG020000258.1:0-5839 GCA_943369495.1 Rhizobium sp. Q54 | reverse complement strand
CGATGGCGCAGGCTTATCGGGAGCCGACATTACAAGCGGGCCTTGAGGGTGAGATAGGCGGAGCGCGGCTGGGTCGGCATCGCCACCGGGAAGGAGAAATACTGGTAGGTGTCGAAGGACTTCCGGTTCCCCAGATTAACGGCCGAGATACCGACCGAATAGCGGCCGACATCATAGCTGGCCTGGGCATCCACCACAGCATAGCCCGGCACCGACACGCTGTTGGGCAAGGTGACCTCACGCGCGGTGAAGGCGGTGACGCCCGCCCCGAACGACAGACCCTTGGCAGCACCGTCCAGCACCCGGTAGCGGGCAGCAACACGACCGCTGTGCCGCGGCACGCGCGCGAGCCTGTCACCCACCGGGATGACAGTGTCCCGCACCACTTCGGCATCGGTATAGGCATAGTTGGCGATCAGCGACAGGGCCGGCAACGGCTCCCACACCAGATCGGTTTCGAAACCCTTGGCCCGCTGGCGTCCGGTCTGGGTGGAGAATAACGGGTTGGCGGCGTCCGGGGTGGCGACATTATCGCGACGCTGGTTGAACAGGGCGACGGTCCCCGACAGGCCGAGTTCGGTCAGTGCGAACTTCACCCCGCCTTCAACATTGCGGGAGGTCTCAGGCTTGGGTGTTTCCAGGCTGACAAGACCGAAGGCGCCGCGGAAGGCGGTGGCATATCCGGCGTAAACGGCGACACCCGGCACCAGATCGACGGTCGCCCCAATGCGGGGGGAAACACGATGAAAACTCTCATCGGTTCCCAGTTCATTTTCCCGGAATTTCAACCGCGTATAGCGCAGCGATCCCGTCAGGTGCAGCCGGCCGTAACTGGCCTGATCCTGGATATAGGTGGCCAGGGTCTGATACCGGTCGTTCTGCACAAGGCTGAGCGGCGTTTTGGGACCGAAGGCGAGATTGTAAGCGGGATCGGCCAGATTGATCGAGCCAATCGGAATGCCGTCGAACCCCATGCCGGAGAAGAAATCGGTATGGTCGATATTCACGCCCCACAGCAGGGCATGGCGTCCCCCCAACATCTCCTTATCCGCCGACAGGTTGGCATCCAGCGTGCTTTCCTCCACCTTGCTCAACATGGTCAGCGGCAGGATGGCGTAAACCGTCGGCGTGGCGGGGTCGGCCGGATAGAAATCCGGAAAGATGAAACTGCCATATTGCGGGATGTCGCTGTCATAATAACGGGCGCTGACGGTCAGGCGCAGGTCATCGTTGAAACCGTGCCGCAGCAGGCTGGTCACCATCCGGCTTTTGATCTCCGTATCCGGCTGGCCTACCGGGGCGCCGGCAAAGGCGTTGCGGTCAATCGCCCCCGCCAGGGCCTGGGCGGCGGGAATGCCGGAATATTCAAGTTGGCTGCGCCGGCTATACTGCCCATGGACCAGCAGATCCGTTTGGGGGCCGAGCTGGAATGAAAGGGCGGGCTGCACGGACAGCCGCTCCCCCTCCACCTGGTCGATCCAGCTCTCGTTGCGCTGATATTCCGCCGCAATGCGCGCGGAGATCCCATCGGTCAGCGGCACATTCAATTCTCCATAGGGATTGATGGTGGCGTAGCTGCCGGCACGCAGCGCCAGGAAGCCGCTCAGCTCTTGCTTCGGCCGTTCGGTCTCGACATTGATCAAGCCCCCCAGCGGAGAACCCACACCCCCGCCATAAAGGGTGGAGGATGGTCCCTTCAACACATCGATGCGGGCCACACCGACCAGGCTGGTCGGGTCATTGGCCGCCTGGGTGAAGCCATACATGGGCAGGCCATCCTGATAGATCTCGGCCGGAAAGCCGCGGACCAGCGGACTGACCGTAATCCCCTCCTCCGGCTTGTTGGGCACCACGCCCGAAACATTGACCAGCGCATCGGTCAGGCTGCGGCGATCCTGTTCCTCGATCAACGAACGGGTCAGGACCTGGATCGATTGCGGTGTCTGGATGATGGGCGTCCGGCTGCGGGTGGCGGCACTGGATTCCGGCGCCCCATAGGTCAGGCGCTCGCCGGTGACGATGATCTCGTCAACTGTCCAGCTCGGTGCGGCCTGGGCAAAGACCGGGTGCGCGGCGCTGGCCATAAGGCCCAGCGCGATCAGCTTCTTCATGTCTTGTCCTTCAAGGACCTCGTCCTTCGCCACGCGAACGCGAGCGGCGAAACGGGATTGGTCGACAATCCCTGACGGGTCCGGATTGTCAGTGCAGCGATGGTGTCGGCCCGTTCGGGGGCGACCACCTATGGCAAGGTCGCGCTGGCACATTTCCGGCGGGCCAAGGTCAAGGACGGGACGTCCCCTGCCCTTTGCGCTTCGGGATCAGGCCGCGATATTCCGGTTGTGCCAGCAGGAAGGCACGGGCCGGTGGGCCGCGCGCATAGGCGCGATCAACACCGGCCGGGGCCAGAACGACACCAACCGCAGGCCGGGGCAGGAAAGGCAGCCAGACGACGGGCGCAGACAATCCCGGTCCCGTCACCGCACCCAGGTTGGCAAAGCCAGTCGAGGAGAAGAGACAAGGCGCTTCGGCATGGGCGGCTTTGTCAGCGTCCCCGGCACCGGTATTCAGGGAACGCTCGCCGAGCGGAGCACAAAGCGCTAGCAGCGATGTGGGATCGGCCGCAAACGCCGGCATCATGCCCGGCGCCATCAGTGCGCGCAGGACAAGCGCCAGCAACAGGAGCCAAGCGATCACCCCTGCCGTCAAACCAATCCCTTGACCTCTTGATCCCCTGACCATGCCCCTCACTTAATGCCTTGCTTGATTGGCGCGCACAATTTCATGGACACCATCGACGAAACCCGTCGTCAGTTCCTGCATCTGCGCGAATATCGCAGGCGGAGCCCGATCGGGTGTTCCGCTATCAAGCGG
Source organism: Rhizobium sp. Q54 (assembly GCA_943369495.1). Taxonomy (GTDB): domain Bacteria; phylum Pseudomonadota; class Alphaproteobacteria; order Azospirillales; family Azospirillaceae; genus Niveispirillum. The sequence goes on along the minus strand of CALRNG020000258.1, from coordinate 2,968 downwards.
TGCTTCGGGCGCGTATTCGGCAAGCAACTGCACGGCGAGCCGGAATTCGCGGGGACGCAGCTTTTCCACCAGGGCCAGGGCCAGGTCGAGCCCGGCCGACACGCCAGCCCCGGTTGCACGGTTGCGGTCGAACACCACCCGCTTGTCCACCTCGATCGCCCCGAACTCCTTCAACAGCGGACGGCCCAGCCAGTGCGACGTTGCCTGATAGCCGCGCAGCAGTCCCGCCTGTCCAAGCAACAGGGATCCCGTGCAGACACTGGTAACCCACGTCGCCCGTGAGCCCCGATCGGCAAGGAAGGCAATCATCTCGGGATCGCGCATGGCCGCCAATGTGCCCCCCGTGCCGCCGCCGGTCATCAGCACATCGAGATCGCGAGGGCAGGTTTCAAACGTCGCGGTCGGCACGATGGTCAAACCGCTCTCGCACAACACCGGATCAAGGGTCTTGGCGACGAATTGAACATCGGCACCCGGCAACCGGCCCAGGAAGTAATGCGGGCCGATGACGTCCAGCGGCGTCATATGTTCATAAATGACGATGGCGATCTTTTCATTGCCGCGCCAGGAAGGTGGCATCCGGTCCACATAACTCCCCGTCTTTGCGGGGCCCAGGCCGGATGGCTTCTGCGCGTTGGCGACACCACCCGCCATGAGGGGAGCAAGCAGTGACATCATGGCCAGGGTCCGGCGATCCAGATCAGTCATTTTTGGTCTCCATAATCAGCATCGTGGTGGCGCGCGGCGCACGCCACCACCTGCTTTTACTTTTCAGAGTTCACGGCTTTGAAACTGGACGCACTATTGGGATCGCCACTGCCCTTGTAATGCGCGCGCAACGGGTAGGGGTAAACCGGCCGCGTGAATTTGGCGGCAGCGGGGTCCAGGTCACCGGTCAGGATCGGGTCCATCGGATTGGCGGTGAAGTGAGCACCCAACAACATGTCCGGCGCCTTACCATCCTCAACCCACTTATCCAGGTAATCGAGATAGTCGATCGACCATGCGCCTGCGCCCCCCATGCAATGATCCATATCGGGAACCACGAACAGGCGCGCGAAATCCTGGGCGGCTGTGCGACCACCCATTGTCCGTTCAACCTTCTTGTAATATTCGATCGTTGCCAGTGGAGACACCCCACCATCACCCCAGCCGTGATAGATGATCATCTTGCCACCAGCCGCCTTGAACCGGCTGAGATCCGGGTTGTCGGCCTGGAGCAGGGAACGGATCATCCCCATCCGCTTATAGTCTTCATTGACATCGAACTGTTCGAACTTCCAGTTCGGACCCGGATTCGGATTGAAAGCCATGTACTTGAAGAAATCTTCATAGAAGGAACGCTTCAGCACGGGCGTATCGACCATGCCGAGAAAGCTGACTTCCGATCCTGGCAGAAGCGGATAGTCGCCGATGCGCTCCCCGGAGGCGGATTTGAACTCGCTGTAATATGTGGCAGCGGCCACCGCCTGTTCCGGCGTAAGGCAACCCGTCTTGTCGCCGGATTTGCACTGAAGCTGACGCGGATCGAACGTGCACAGCCGTGCATCGCCGATCTGACCGTCCTTGATGCCGTCATTCATGTCGCACTTGGCCACGACGGCAGCACCGATACCCTCGATGGTCTTGATGTCCAGCAGCGGCTTGCCATCCTTGTCGTTCAGCGCCCTGGCCCGCAGCGCGAAACCAAGAGTGAATTCAGGATAGTCGATGGCCGGGGCCCCGACGATGATCCCGTCAAAGTCCCAGGGGAAACGCTGCGCCTCTACCAGGGCCTGGCGGCCGCCGCAGGAACAGCCATGGAAATAGGATTTCTCCGGCTTGCGCCCGTAATAGCTGGCGACGATCGCCTTGCCCGCCAACGCGGTGACATGCGTGGCACGGTAAGCGAAATCCGTCACCGCCTGCGGATTGTTGTAGGCCCATTGAAGGCCGGCAGCCTCTTCCGCCTTATGGCCCATGTCGGTCGTGATGCAGGCATAGCCCTGCTTGAGAGGCTTCTCGCAGTTGGACATGAAATAGGTCACGCCGCAGAACCCACCGCAGCCGACCTGAAGGAACTTGCCGTTCCAGGTCTGCGCGGGCAGCCACATCAAGATGCTGACCTGGGGCGACACATAACCCTGAACCTCGCAATAGGCGGGCTTGTCCTTCGCGGCCTCGATCAGTTTTGCCGAACTGATCCGCGTCGGCGCGTCGGGGACGGTTGCCAGATCAACCGCCGTCAGTGCCGCGCATTGGGCCGCGATTTCCGATGCCGGCGGCGGTGAAGACATGGTGTGGACTTCCGCCATCGCAGGATGGGAAATCGTCGACAGGAGAAGAAGCAGGGCTGTGAACGCCGTGGCCCGTAAAGCCTTCGGAATGATGGCAGGCATGAGAACACCTTTTCTGCCGTTGAGCATGACCGGGATAAGAAAGGGTCAACTGGGAAGTGGCGCTTCCATTGCCATCGTTGCCGCGCCCTATCGGACGGATGAAGGGCGGACCCGCCGTGTAACGCAGCGGTCGGGCTGGCGCAGGACGCGGCTCCCCAAATACGAACCATTTATGCCCCATCCAGACTATTGACTGAATGACTATGATCCCTCATTTTCGGACAATGACAAAAACGATCGGCATCTTCCTGTATAAAGGCTTTCAGCTCCTCGATGCGTCGGGGCCGATCACGGCGTTTGAACTGGCCGGCCTGATGGTGCCGGGCACATACCGAATTCACGGTCTGTCGGTCGCTGGGGGCTTGATCGGCAGCTCATCCGGCCTTGTTGTCGATACGGTCGCCGTTGGGGAGTTGGACGCTCCCGACACGATCATTGTTGTTGGCGGGCCGGGCGGTCCCGAGGCGGAACAGTGCCCGGACAGCCTCTCCTATCTGCGACGATGCGCGGCGGAATCCCGACGCCTGTGCAGTGTCTGCTCGGGATCCATTCTGCTTGCGTCCGCAGGGCTGCTTGACGGGCGACGGGTC
>CALRNG020000257.1:0-5848 GCA_943369495.1 Rhizobium sp. Q54 | reverse complement strand
TCGCCCCGCTTCACCCCCAAAACCTGGTTTGGCAAATCCTGGTTCGGCGATGACCGCCTGCGCCGCCTGTTCGCCAATGCCGGAATTCTTCTGGGGGGCAAGACCGTCAATGCCATCGCCGGTCTGGCAGGGCTGGCTATCGCGGCGCGTGCGCTGGGCGTGGAACAGTTCGGCATCCTGGTCCTGATCCATACCTTCACCCAGACCATCGGCGAGATCGCGAAATTCCAGAGCTGGCAGGCCGTCCTGCGCTATGGCACCCCGGCCCTGAATGAAGGACGCATCGGCGATTTCCACCGACTGCTGCGCTTCACAGCATATCTGGACGGGTGGAGTGCGCTGGCCGGCACCTTCCTGTCGGTGGCTGTCGCCTGGGCGCTGGGGTCCTCTTTCGGATGGCCGGCGGAACTGATGCCGGCGGCGCTGGTCTATGTCACCTCGGTCCTGTTCATGGTGCAGGCCACGCCCACGGGCATCCTGCGCCTGATCGACCGGTTCGACATCTTGTCGGTGCAAAGCACGCTGGGTGCCATTATCCGCATGGTGGGCGGCGGCATCGCCTGGGTCATGGGCGGCGGCATCGTCGCCTTCCTGGTGGCCTGGTATGTTGCCACCGCCATCGCCGGCATCTACCTGATTGCCAAGGGCTGGTCGGAGCTGCGCAAGCGCGGCCTGCTGGACGGGTATCGCTGGCGCGGCGATGGCAAGCCCATGACCCATGGATTCGACGGGGTCTGGAGCTTCGTGTGGTCCACCAATTTCTCCTCCACCCTGGAACTGGCCTATACCCATATCGGCACGCTGGCCGTGGGCTGGATGCTGGGGCCGCGTGAGGCCGCCCTGTTTCGTATCGCGCGACAGCTGGGCGAAGCGCTGGCCAAGCCTGCCAAACTGCTGATCCCCGCCATCTATCCCGAACTGTCGCGCATGATCGAGGCGCGTCAGTTCGGCGAGATGCGATCCCTGATCCAGCGCTCCGCCCTGCTGGCCGGGGCGGGTGCCATGCTGGCCCTGGTGATCTGCTGGTTCATCGGGGAAATCGGCCTGCGCCTGATCGTGGGCGAGGCGTTCGTGCCCGCCTGGCCCGTCATGATGTGGCTGGTGGCCGCCGCTGTTGTCGGCATCTGGTCCTTCCCCCTGGAACCGGTGATGGTGTCAGCGGGAGAGGCGCACAAGGCCCTGATCGTGCGCATCTGGACCACGGCGCTTTATATCCCCGTGCTTCTGGCTTCGATCCACTGGTTTGACTTGATCGGCGCCGGCTGGGCCCGCATGTTCTCCGCCATATTGGTGTTGGTCGCGTTCCTGGTGCCGGTTGTGCGCTGGTTCCGGCACAAGATGGCGGAGGAGCGGAACAGGCAATGAGGATCGGGTTTCTCTATAACAGTCAGAATCACCAGATCCTGCATTCCTTACCCATGGCGTTGGAACTGTCGATCCTGCATCCCGAATGGCAGGTGGATATTCTGGCCCCCAGCCAGGATCATCTGGATTATGTCCAGCAGTTCATTCCTCTCTATCCCGGTGCCAGGGTCACACCGCGTCTGATGCCGCAGCCCCTGGGCATCCGTCTTTACCGCCGCTTCCGCGCCCTGCCTGTGCCGCCCAAGGTCTGGTCCCTGTTCCATAACCGGGGCCTGCTGAACCAGTATGGCGCCCTGGTCTCCACGGAGAAGACCAGCCTGTGGCTGCGCAATCTGGGCGTCCGGCGGCCGAAATTCATCAATACCGAACATGGTGCCGGCGACCGCAACGTTGCTGTCGATCCCCGCGTCGCCAAATTCGACTTCAACATGATCCCCAGCCCGAAGATTGCGAACTGGCTGGTGGAAGCAGGCTATCTCACGCCCGAACGCTACGCCGTTTCTGCCTATACGAAGTTCGATCTGGTCAACAGGCTGGAGGGGCGGTGCCCACCCCTGTTCAACAATGATCGGCCCACCATCCTCTACAATCCGCATTTTGACCCGACTCTCGGTTCCTGGCCACGTTTCGGGATGCGTGTGCTGGAGATCATGGCCAAACAGGATCGCTATAACCTGATCTTCGCACCGCATATGCGGATGTTCGATCCGGTTACGCCGGGCAAGCTGACAACGTTCGAACGGTTCCGGGGCCTGGACCATATCCGTATCGACCTGGGCAGCGACGCGAGTTGCGATATGACCTACACGATGGCCGCCGACCTCTATATCGGCGATGTGAGCAGCCAAGTGTACGAATTCCTATGCAAGCCGCGCCCATGCATTTTCCTGAATGCCCATGGCGTCAACTGGCGGGACAACCTCCGCTATCTGTTCTGGACCTTCGGCCCTGTGCTGGACGATGTCGAGGATCTGGCGGCTCGGCTGGACGATGCCTTCGCCAGCCACGAGCAATGGCGGGAGGTTCAGGAACGGGCCTTTGCTGCCAATTTCGACCTGTCTGTGGCCGATCCCGGTCGGCACAATGCGACGCTGCTGGCGGACTGGCTGGAACGCAGCATCTGACCTGCGGCAAACGTGCCCTACCATCGGGACCGATTGCCCCAAACCTCGCGCTCTGGTATGAGCCGGAATGACGCGCCACTGCTTGCCGGTGGCGCGATGCTGTTTCTATGCTCGAATGAAATCATCCCATTTCTGGTTCGGATAGTAGATCATGGTCGATCCCACCCCCTCACAGCATGCGCTTGCTTCCCGCCGGGCGGATTTCGCCACGGTGCCGGAGGCGATCGTTTACGCCGCCCGGGGGGAGACCGGCTTGAATTTCTATTCCGGCAAGGGAGAGCTGACCGAGGCGCTGCCCTACGCGCAGATGTATCAACAGGGCGTGGCGCTGGCCCGGAAGATGCTGGCCAAGGGGCTGGTGAAGGGGGACCGCGTCGCCATCATCGCGGAAAGCGATGGCGACTTCATGCGGGCCTTCACAGCGTGCCAGTTCGCGGGCCTGGTCCCGGCCCCCCTGCCCCTGCCGGCGGCGTTCGGGGGCAAGGATGCCTATATCGACCATATCCGTCGCATGATGCAGGGGGCCGATGCCGCCGCAGTCCTGTCGCCCGCCTCCCTGTCCGACTGGGTGAAGGCTGCCGCCGACGGGCTGGGCATGAAGGCCGTGGGGACACTGGCCGTATTTGACGATGTCGATGGGGCGGGTATCGAGCTGCCGACTGTCGGGCCGGACGATCTCTGCTATCTGCAATTCTCGTCCGGCAGCACGCGCTTCCCCCTGGGGGTGGCGGTGACGCAGAAGGCGCTGATGGCCAATGCCTATGCCATCACCCATCATGGCTTGAAGATCACGGCGGCGGATCGCTGTGTCTCCTGGCTGCCGCTCTACCACGATATGGGGCTGGTCGGGTTCCTGCTGACCCCGCTGGTCTGTCAGGTCTCCATCGACTATCTGCCGACCCGCGAATTTGCCCGCCGTCCGCTGCTTTGGCTGAACCTGATCACCCGCAATGGCGGCACGCTCTCCTACAGCCCCAGCTTCGGGTATGAGCTGGCGGCGCGGCGTGCCGAAACGGCCTCGACGGAAGGCCTTGATCTCTCCACCTGGCGCGGGGCCGGCATTGGCGGCGACATGGTGCGCCCGCGCGTGTTGCGCAAATTCGCCGAAACCTTCGCCCCGCGCGGGTTCAATGCCGGGGCGCTCGTCCCCTCCTATGGCATGGCAGAGGCCTCGCTGGCCCTGTCCTTCGCGCCGCTGGGCGTCGGGCTTGTCACCGACCGGATCGACCTGGACCGGCTGGAAGGTGATGCGGTTGCGGTACCGCCCGGACCGGGGACGGAGCGGGAGCGTGAATTCGTGCTGAACGGTCCCGTCCTGCCGGGCCATCTGATCGAAGTGCGCGATGCCGATGGTACGATCCTGGGTGAAAAGCAGGTGGGACGCCTGTATGCCCGCGGCCCGTCGCTGATGCGCGAATATTTCAACCGACCGGAGGAAACGGACGCCGTCCTGTCCGCCGATGGCTGGCTGGACACGGGCGACCTCGGTTACATCTGCGATGGTCAGATCGTGATCACGGGCCGGGCCAAGGACCTGATCCTGGTCAATGGCCGCAATATCTGGCCACAGGACCTGGAATGGTCCGCCGAACATTCCATCGACAGCCTGCGCAGCGGCGACGTGGTCGCCTTCTCCGTCGATGGTGATGGCGGGGAGCAGGTGGTGGTGCTGGTCCAGTGCCGCCCCACCCAGGAAGAGGCCCGTGCCACCCTGGCCGCACAGGTGCAGGGCGTGCTGCGCGCGGCCCATGGGCTGGAGGTGAAGGTGGTGCTGGTGCCCACCCATTCCCTGCCCCAGACCTCGTCCGGCAAGCTGTCGCGGACCAAGGCACGGCAGATGCTGCTGGCCGGGGAGTTTGGCGCCAACGCCATGCTGTCCGCCTGACCATGAAGGTCGCCGCCATCACGGGTGGCACGGGCTTTCTGGGCCGCTACATCGTGGCGGCCCTGCACCGCGCCGGCTTTGCCGTCCGCATGCTGGTGCGGCAGGACCCGGTGCATCCGCTGCTGGCCGATATGCGGCCCGAACTGGTGCTGGGTGACCTGCGCGACGATGCCGCCCTGGCAAGGCTGGTCACCGGGGCCGATGTCGTCATCCATGGCGCGGGCCTGATCAAGGCGCGGGACCGGGCGCAGTTCTTCGCCGTGAATGAGGGCGGGTCGGCCGCCATCGGCCTTGCGGTCGCCACCCATGCCCCCGGCGCGCGCCTGCTGCTGATTTCCAGCCAGGCGGCCACGCAGCCGCACCTGTCCCACTATGCCGCCAGCAAGCGGGCCGGTGAGCTGTCGGCCCTGTCCGCCTATGGCGGTACCGACTGGTGCATCATCCGCCCACCCGCCATCTATGGCCCCTGGGACCGGGAAACCCTGTCGCTGTTCAAGGCGGCAGCGGGGCCCCTTGTGCCCGTTCTGGGCGGGCCGGACGCGCGGTTGGCCATGGTGCAGGTGGAAGACGCCGCCAACGCCATCGCCGCCCTGGCCGCCCCCTGTGGGCCGCAAGGCTGTGCCTATGCCCTGTGTGACGGTGTCACCCAGGGCTATGACTGGACCCACCTGCTGGATTGCGCTGCCGATGCGGTGGGCCGGCGGGCGGTCCGTGTTCGGGTGCCTGTCCCGGTGCTGCGCGCCATCGGTCTGGCCGGTAGCATGACCGCCGCCATCACGGGCAAGGCCGTGATGCTGACCCTGCCGAAGACGCGGGAAATCACCCATCCCGACTGGTCTGTCGCGTCGCAGCAAATGCCGCCTGAATCGCTCTGGAAACCCCGCGTCGGACTGCGGGAAGGGTTCGCGGCTGCGGCAAAATGGTATCGGGAGCATCGCTGGTTATAGCGATTTGAACAAAGTTCGCTCCAAACTGTTGCGGAATTGCCCTGTGCTGTGTCATCTGTCACAGGTGATCCATGCGTTTTGTGGTTTGCTCTTGCATCCTTCGGCGTTGCAACTACCTTACCGAAAAGTGACGCTTTTTAGGACAGAGGCCGGGGGGCACCGGCCTTTCGCTACTGCAACAACCTAATCTGACTGATTTCCGGGGCGCTTTAATGACTACCGACGTCAACGACATCGTCGAAACCATCATCGCGGCCCTGCTCAAGACCTTGCCAACGCCAGTCACCGTTACGACGGAGACGAGCATCACGCGTGATCTCGGCCTGGATAGCCTGGCCGTCATGGATTTCGTGATGGTGCTTGAGGATAAGTTCGATGTCTCGATCCCGATGGAACGGATCGCAGAGGTCGAAACCATCGGCGACCTGGCCAGGACCATATCGGAACTCCGGGGGCACGCCTGAGAAATGACGATCCTTGCCAAGTACACCAAGCTCCGCGAGCATTATCACCGCATTGCTGGCGCC
>CALRNG020000256.1:0-5857 GCA_943369495.1 Rhizobium sp. Q54 | reverse complement strand
AAGATCGCCTCGGGCAAGATGCGCTTCGACATGGAGCCAAGGTCGCTGCCATCCCTGCTGGACGACGCGCTGCGCGATCACGCATCCCTGGCCGAACGGGCGGGCGTGAAGCTGTGCGCCGGTCCGGGCCTGGAACCGCAAACACGGCTGGACCTGGCCGTCATGGCCGATGCCGACCGGCTGGCCCAGGCCTTTGCCAACCTGATCTCCAACGCCGTCAAATTCTCGTCGCCCGGCAACACCGTGACCGTATCGGTGGAGGAACGGCCCGATGGTCTGGTGCGGACCAGTGTCGCCGACCAGGGCATCGGTATCGACGACACTTTCCGGCAACGGATATTCCAGCGCTTCGCCCAGGCCGACGGATCGGACAGCCGGGCCAAGGGCGGTACCGGTCTGGGACTGGCCATCACCCGCGAGATCGTGGAGCGCCAGGGCGGGCGGATCAGTTTCGACAGCGTGCCCGGTCATGGCACCCGCTTCCATATCGACCTGCCGGTGGCACGCGACATCGACCGTCCCCCACAGACACCGGATGAGGTGGACGAGGCCGCCGACATCCTGATCTGCGAGGATGATCCCCATATTGCACGGCTTCTCTCAATGATGCTGTCCCAGGCGTGCTTTGTCCCGACCGTGGCGGCAACGGCGGGCGAGGCCCTGTCGCTGCTGGCCCGTCGCCCGTTCCGGGCCATGACCCTCGACCTGATGCTGCCCGACCTGCCGGGCGCCAGCCTGTTCCGCGCCATCCGGGCCCAGCCGGAAACCCGCGACCTGCCGGTCATCGTCGTGACGGCCAGCGGTGATGATGACCGTGATGCCATCGCGGGCGAGGCCGTTGGCATCATCGACTGGCTGGCCAAGCCCATCGACGAGGAACGGCTGATCGCCGGCCTGCGCCGGGCGGTACGGAACAGCAGCGAGGGCCGACCGCGTCTGCTGCATGTCGAGGATGACGAGGATATCCGTGCCGTGATCCGACACCTCCTGTCCGCCCATACGGACATCCAGGCCGCCGCCACCCTGGCGGAGGCCATGAATGCCGCCGCCGCCGGACCCTTCGATATCGGCCTGATCGATGTCGATATGCCGGATGGCTGTGGCCTTGACGTGATCCCCCATCTGCGCGACCACCAGGGACTGCCTGCTCCCATCGTCGTTTTCACAGGCGCCGATGCCGGGCCTGTGAAGATGCGCCAGGTCGAGGCAACATTGGTCAAGTCCCGGGCCCGCAATGAGGAACTGGTGGACACGATCCGCCGCCTGATACATAGGATGGCCCCCGATTTGGAAACCGGCACCATCCCCGCATCCGTGGAGCACCAGCCATGATCCCCGTGCTTGAACGCATCCTCTATGTCGAGGACGAGGAGATGCTGCGCACCGTCACCAATATGGCGCTGACCCGGATCGGCAAGTTCACCGTGGAACTGTGCGACAGCGGCACCAAGGCCGTTGACCTGGCCAAGACCTTCAAGCCGCATCTGATCATGCTGGATGTGATGATGCCCGTGATGGATGGGCCGGCCACGCTGCGCGCTTTGCAGGATGACCCGGAAACCTGTGACATTCCGGTGGTCTTCATCACGGCCAAGGTGCAGCCGCGCGAGGTGGAGGCGTTCCGCGCCCTGGGTGTCGTCGATGTCATCGCCAAGCCCTTCGAACCCATGGGTCTGGCCGGCCAGGTGCGCGCCATCTGGGAACGGTTCCATGGCGGCTGAATCGGCCTGTCACGCAACCGACATAGAACGGTGACTTTCCTGTCGCCATTGATGCGGTAAGTCCCCGGACGGTATCCACGCGCAACGGGGCCTGACCCATGTCGCCAGACCGTCCCTTTTCCGTTCTGTTCATCTGTCGTCGTAACGCCTCCCGCAGTCTGATGGCCGAAGGCTTGCTGCGCAAATGGGGTGCCGGCCGCTTCGATACCTTCTCCGCAGGACCGGAGCCGCGCGATACGCCCGATCCCATCACGCTGGACCTGCTGAACAAGGTCGGGATCGAGACGGAAACGCTGCGGCCCAAGGGCTGGGACCTGTTCACAGGGCCCGACGCCCCGGACCTGGATTTTGTCTTCCATGTCTGTGAACAGTCGGCCGCCCTGCCGCAGCCGGCCTTCACGGGCAACCCGATGCGCGTCACCTGGCGGTTCCCGGACCCGCTGGCGCTGGAAGGGTCGGAGACGGAACGCCGAGCGCTGTTGAACCTTGTGTTCGGCATGGTGGAACGGCGGGTTAAACTGCTCTGCGCCCTGCCCGACCACCGACTGGCGCGCCTGACCGCCTCCGACGTCTCCGATATCGCGCTGGCCGGCTGAACCCCCTCTTCCCAGGCACTTCGCATCCGCGCTACACCATCCGCTGGTTTTCCGTGTGATGGAAACGGTGCGGGTATGAGCAAGGCGTGGGTCAACGAGAACGCGCGGGATGCGGCGGCGGATGATGATGACGGCGCCGATGATCCGCGCCCTCTGCCGCCCGGCACCAAGAACCATATCACGCCGCAAGGGTATGACCGCATGCAGCGGGAGCTGCAGAGCCTGCTGCGGGTGGAACGGCCCAAGGTGGTGGAGATCGTGCATTGGGCTGCCGGCAATGGCGACCGGTCGGAGAATGGCGACTACATCTATGGCAAGAAACGCCTGCGCGAGATCGACCGGCGCATGCGGTTCCTGTCCAAGCGCCTGGAAATTGCCAATGTCGTGGACGCAAGCCAGCAGAAGCACCGCGACCAGGTGTTTTTCGGCGCCACCGTCACCTATGCGCGCGAAGATGGAACCGAGAATACAGTGACCATTGTCGGGGTCGATGAGACCGATATGGGACCCGGCCGGATTTCCTGGGTCTCCCCCGTCGCGCGGGCCTTGCTGAAAGCGCGGGAGGGAGACATCGTGGTGCTGCGCACCCCGGCGGGGCTGGAAGAGCTGGAGGTGGTGTCGATCCTTTATCCGACGTCGGATAAGGCAAACTAACCTTCTGCGCCGGCCACGAAGAGGGGCAATTTTGTTAGTTAATCCAGGTATTCAATGATGGAGCGGTTGGCGGTTCGCCACTGCCCGGAGAGGCGATGGTGATCGCGTCCAAGAAGCTTTCCCTGATCCTGGCATTGACGCTGACGCTGATCTGGGGCGGGACAGGCGTATTGCTGTGGCTGGAGCGTGAGCGCACGCTGGATCAGGCGCGCCGTGACGTGGCCAATTTGGCCCTGGCATTCGAGGAACAATCCTTCTGGATTCTCTCCACCGTCGAACAGACGCTGCGCACCGCCAAGGCGGAATTTGAAACAGACCCGGCCGGCTTCGACATACGCCGCTTCATGCGCAAGCACACGATGCCGGAAGGATTCGCGGTCCAGATGTCGGTCGTGGGGCCGGACGGTTATCTGATCGACAGTTCGCTGGGCATGGGGCCGGAAGCGCGGATCACCAACTATCTGGACCGCTCCCATATCGCGGTACATGTGGCAAGCGATACAGGCAGCATCTTTATCGGCCCGCCCATCATTGGACGCCTTTCAGGCAAATGGTCCCTGCCCGTCAGCCTGCGGATGAACAATATGGATGGGACCTTGGCGGGGATCGTCACCCTGGCCATCGATCCCTTCTACCTGTCCGCCTATTTCCACAAGCTGGACCTGGGCGACGATGGCGTCGTCAATCTGCTGGGCACCGACGGGATCATCCGTGCCCGATCTGCCAAGGCCAATTCAGACGAAAACGATACCGGGCTGGGCCGGTCCCTGGATGACGGCGCCCTGATGGCTGCCGCGCAACGCACATTCCATGGTGTGGTCGAGAATGTCAGCAGCGTGGACGGTGTCCACCGGCTTGTGGCTTACCGTCAGGTGCGTGCCTACCCTGTCTATGCCCTGGTCGGGCTGGCGCTGGACGATGTGCTGAGCCCGTGGCGGATACTGGCCTGGCGCGCGGTCGCCGCGGCGTTCATCGCCAGCGTCGCGATGGCGGCTCTGTTCCGCGCGCTGGCCCTGGAGGTGGGTCGCCGACGTGCCCAGGCCCGCGACCTGTCGGAAGCCAACCGTCTGTTGCGGCTGGGTGAGCAGCTGGCCATGGTCGGGCACTGGCGTTTCGAACTGGGGACCCGGCGGCTGACCTGGTCGGACGAGGTCTACCGCATCTACGGGCTGCGCAAGGACAGGTTCCAGCCGACGATGGAGTCCACGCTGGCCGCCCATCATCCCGACGACCGCGACCGTTTGCGCGAACTGGTCACGACGGCCATGCAATCGGGCGCCAGTTACGAGATGGGCCTGCGCATCATCCGGCCCACGGGGGAGACCCGTCATGTCGTGACGCGCGGAGTGGTGGAATTCGGGGCCGACGGCAAGCCTTTCGCCCTGTTCGGCGCCGTCAGTGACGTCACCGACCGAACCTCACAGGAAGAGGCCCTGCTGCATGCGCGGCGGGAAGCCGAAGCGGCCGCCCGTGCCAAAACCGACTTCCTGGCCACCGTCAGCCACGAACTGCGCACCCCGCTGAATGCCGTCATCGGCTTTGCCGATCTGCTGCTGACCGCTGATCTGCCCGAAACGGAGCGCCGCCGCTATATCGGGCTTCAGGCCGAAGCGGGGCGCACGCTGCTGGCCGTGATCAACGATGTGCTGGATTTCTCCAAGATCGATGCCGGTCATTTGCAGCTGGAGGAAATGGCCACCGATACGGTGGGCATGTTGCAGACCTGTGCCGAGCTGGTGCGCCCGATGGCGCAGGAAAAGGGTCTGTCACTGCGTATCGACCTGGCCGCCGACCTGCCCCCCTGGCTGATGCTGGACCCGACCCGGGTGCGGCAGGTGGTACTCAATCTGCTGAACAATGCCGTCAAGTTCACCCAGGCCGGCCATGTCACCCTGTCGGCCACTACCCTGGCGGGCGACGGGGACGGGTCCTTGCGGGTTGCGGTGGCCGATACCGGCATCGGCATCGCCCCGGAACGTCAGCCGCAGCTGTTTGAGCCGTTTCATCAAGCCGACGCCTCCACGGCCCGCCGTTATGGCGGCACGGGTCTGGGTCTGGCCATCTGCAAACGTCTGGTCACCCTGATGGGCGGGCGGCTGGGCCTGTCCAGCGAAGCGGGGCGCGGCAGCCTGTTCTGGATTGAAATCCCCCTGCGTCCCACCGAACCGCCCAGCAATGCGCCAGCCCTGCCGACACCCGGCGCCGGCGAGGACGGGGCCGATGCCCGGACCCTGCATGTGCTGGTGGCGGAGGATCTGCCCGTCAACCAGCTGCTGGTCCGCGCCATCCTGGAAAGGGCGGGGCACCGGGTGGATATTGCTATCGACGGTGCGGCTGCCCTGGCCGCGGTTCAACGCACCACATATGATCTGGTGCTGATGGATGTGCAGATGCCGGGCATGGACGGGCTGGAGGCGACGCGCGCCATCCGTGCCCTGCCCACGGTCGCGGGCCGCATCCCCATCATCGCGCTGACGGCCAACGCCCTGCCGTCGGAGGTGGAACGCTGCCGCAAGGCCGGCATGAACGACCATCTCGCCAAGCCCATCGAGGCCAGCCATCTGGTCGCCACGCTGGCCCGCTGGTCACAGCGTATCGGACCGGCCCCGGCATCCGCGCCGACGGGCGGCGTATCGGCGAATAGTCTACAGGTGCTGTCCACCGACATGCAGGCGCAGCTGGAAGCCCTGATGGGGGCCGGTGCGCTGCTGCCCATGATGGAGGAAGTGTCCAGCACGCTGCGCCAGCGGGCAGCCCTGATGGCCGACGCCACCATCACCCTTGATGTGCTGCGTGCCCAGGCCCATTCCATGGTTTCCCTGTCGGGCAATTTCGGCCTGATGGAGCTGTCGCAGGCGGCGCGAGACCTGGAACAGGCGATTGATG
>CALRNG020000255.1:0-5865 GCA_943369495.1 Rhizobium sp. Q54 | reverse complement strand
CTTTACGGGCCGGCTTTCGGCCTTCGGGCGGATGAGCCTGACCTGCTATCTGATGCATTCCATCATCTTCGTGCCCTTCTTCCATGGCTATGGGTTGGGCTTTTACCAGTATTGGGGCGTTGCCCTGTCGGTGGGCGTGGGCGTGCTGTTCGTGGCGGCCCAGATGCGCTTTGCCGACTGGTGGCTGCGCCATCACGCCTATGGCCCCGTGGAATGGCTCTGGCGCTGCGCCACCTTGCGCCGCTTCGATGTGCCGTTTCGGCGGGCGGCGATCTGATCAGAAGGGCCGTTGGCTGAGACGGGCAGCAGCAGCTCACCAGCCAACGGCCGTTGCATTTCTAAGGAGTGTTCGCCGGCATCGCGGTTAACGGAATGGACGCACGGCTGGGCACGACAAGCCGCCGAACAAGTCGATCACCCCGACCCGGTTCTTGTTCATTCAGGTCCTTTCGCAGGTCGGCAGCGATCTGGTCGAATCGATCCTCAACCCGGATATTCAGTTGCGCTTTGTTGAGGTCTTGCCGATCCGGCGTGAAATGCCAATGGCCCAGATAAAGGACATCGCCGTCCTTAACCTCAAAATCAATGACCCAGCGCCCATTCGGCTTGCCAAGCTGATAGGTGGCGTTGTTCACACCGCCCGCAAGGCTAGCAACAAAGGCCAAGCCATAACGACCGGCGGGAAGCGTGAAGAACCGGCCATTGCCTATGGGGGAAAAAACGGTCTTTTCGACCAGAACGCCCTTTTCCAACACTTTGACGGGCGGGTCCAACACCAGCGACAGTATCGGCTGTGTTACATGGTCGGCGACGAACAAATTGCCCTTGTTGTCGATGCCTGAGCTTAAATAGACCAGTGCCTTGCCTGAACCTTGCAGAACCGGCACATCCTCCCGATCACGGACCAGGGCAGCATTGCCGCCGCAGCCTGTCATCATGGCACTGAACAACAGCAGGATCGGCCAGCTCAATACAGACAAACCGCGCATCATTCCCCCGTGCAATGGGCATTATTCAAGCGCCCATTGTGCGGAGAAATGATGCGTAATGTCAATTCACGCGAGTTCCTCGACCTTCTCTTCGCGTTTTTGGCCTTTCGGCTCGGCATAGTCGAAATCCAGGCCGTCGCCTTCCTTGTTCAGGATGACGCGCACGGCACCGCCCTTCGACAGCTTGCCGAACAGCAGCTCCTCGGCCAGCGGCTTCTTCACGAACTCCTGGATGGTGCGGGCCAGCGGGCGGGCGCCCATGACGGGGTCGTATCCCTTCTTGGCCAGCCAGGCACGCGCCCCATCGGTCAGTTCGATGGTCACGCCCCGGTCGGTCAACTGCGCCTCCAGCTCCATCACGAACTTGTCCACCACGCGCGCCACCACATCCGGCCCCAGATTGCCGAAGGGGATGATGGCATCCAGACGGTTGCGGAATTCCGGCGTGAAGGTCTTGTTGATGGCTTCCTGATCGTCGCCCGTGCGCACACCACTGCCGAAACCGATGGCATGCTTGGCCATGTCGGCGGCACCGGCATTGGTGGTCAGGATCAGGATGACATTGCGGAAATCCACGATCTTGCCGTTATGGTCGGTCAGCTTGCCATGATCCATGACCTGCAACAGGATGTTGTAGATGTCGGGATGCGCCTTCTCGATCTCATCCAGCAGCAGCACGCAATGCGGATGCTGGTCGATGGCGTCCGTCAGCATGCCGCCCTGGTCAAAGCCGACATAGCCGGGCGGTGCGCCGATCAGGCGGCTGATCGTGTGCCGCTCCATATATTCCGACATGTCGAAGCGGATCAGCTCAATCCCCAGCGTGCGGGAAAGCTGCTTGGCCACTTCCGTCTTGCCGACACCGGTGGGGCCGGAGAACAGGTAATTGCCGATGGGCTTTTCCGGTTCGCGCAGGCCCGCACGGGCCAGCTTGATGGCCGACACCAGCGCCTCGATGGCTGGGTTCTGGCCGAAGACCATGGTCTTCAGGTCGCGTTCCAGGTTCAGCAGCACTTCCTTGTCGTCGCGGCTGACCGACTTGGGCGGGATGCGCGCGATCTTGGCGACCACGGCTTCCACATCCTTCTGGGTGATGGTCTTCTTGCGCTTGTTTTCGGGCAGCATGGTCTGTGCCGCCCCCACCTCATCGATCACGTCGATGGCCTTGTCAGGCAGCTTGCGGTCACCGATATAGCGGGCCGACAGTTCCACCGCTGACCGGATGGCGTCCTTGGTGTAGCGCACCTTGTGGTGGGTTTCGTAATAGACCTTGATGCCTTCCAGGATCTTGATCGCATCCTCAATGGACGGTTCGTTCACGTCGATCTTCTGGAACCGGCGGACCAGCGCCCGGTCTTTCTCGAAATAGGACCGGTATTCCTTGTAGGTCGTGCTGCCGATGCAGCGCAGGGCGCCGGACGCCAGGGCGGGCTTCAGCAGGTTGGACGCATCCATGGCCCCGCCGCTGGTCGCACCGGCACCGATGACGGTGTGGATTTCGTCGATGAACAGGATGGAGCCTTCCAGTGCCTCCAGCTCCGACACCACGGCCTTCAACCGCTCCTCGAAATCACCGCGATAGCGGGTACCGGCCAGCAGCGACCCCATGTCCAGCGAATAGATGGTGGCCTTGCGCAGGATATCCGGCACCTCCCCCTGCACGATGCGCCGCGCCAGACCTTCGGCGATGGCGGTCTTGCCCACGCCGGGGTCACCCACGTAAAGCGGGTTGTTCTTCGACCGGCGGCAGAGGATCTGGATGGTACGCTCCACCTCCTGCTCACGCCCGATCAGCGCGTCGATCTTGCCGGACAGGGCCTTCTTGTTCAGGTTAACGCAGTAGGCTTCCAGCGCCTCTGTCCCCTTCTTTACCACCTTCTCCGCGTGCGTTTCCTCGTCAGCGCCCGACACGCGCTTGGGCTCGGCCCGACCGGGCGCCTTGGCGATGCCGTGGGAGATGTAGTTGACGGCATCGAATCGGGTCATCTCCTGCTCTTGCAGGAAATAGACGGCATGGCTTTCGCGCTCGGAGAACAAGGCGACCAGGACATTGGCACCCGTCACTTCCTCACGGCCGGAGCTTTGGACATGGATGGCGGCGCGTTGCAGCACGCGCTGGAACCCTGCGGTGGGCTTGGCGTCATCCTGGCGCGTGGTGACCAGATTGGACAGTTCGCCGTCCAGATATTCGACCAGTTCGGCCTTCAGCTTCGCCACATCCACACCGCAGGCCCGCAGCACGGCCAGCGCATCCTGGTCCTCCGTCAGCGCGAGCAGCAGATGCTCCAGCGTCGCATACTCGTGACGCCGTTCGTTGGCGTTGGCCAGGGCCCGGTGGAGGGTCTGTTCGAGATTCCGCGACAGCATGATGCGCTAATCCTTTTCCAGGGTGCACTGTAACGGGTGCTGGTGCTGGCGGGCGAAGTCCATGACCTGCGTCACCTTCGTTTCCGCCACTTCATAGGTGAACACGCCGCAAACGCCGACGCCACGCCGATGGACATGCAACATGATCCGCGTCGCTTCATCACGGTTCTTGTTGAAGAAGCGTTCCAGGACATGCACGACGAACTCCATGGGGGTGTAGTCGTCGTTCAGCATCAGCACCTTGTACATGGCGGGCTTCTTCGTCTTGGGCTTGGCCTTTACGACCACGCCCGTCGACGTCCCCCCATTCCCGTGCTTGTCATCCTCAGCCATGGCGGTTAGCGATCAATTGATGGGTTCCCTCTTGCGCCCTGTGATCATATGAAATGATTGGGCCCGGTTGGAAGGGCGTATCTGCATTGCCCGAAAGGTTTTGACGGATACTTGAAAAGGGGATGATGGCTTCCCACGCGCCGGGACGCTGTGGCGCGTGCATGGACCCTCGCCGCCCCCGGCGTCGGCTGCTATAAGGCCCGGCACAATGAAGCTGTGGAATGCCTGATCTTGAGCGACCTCGCCCCCTATCTCGACGCCATCCTTCTGGGCCTGCTGGAAGGATTGACGGAATTCATCCCCGTCTCCTCCACCGGCCATCTGATCCTGCTGGGCGAAATCCTGGGCTTCAAGGGGCAGGCAGAGGATCTGTTCAAGGTGGTGATCCAGCTGGGTGCCATCCTGGCCATCCTGCTGGTCTATTTTCAGAAGCTCTGGGGTGTGGTGCGCGGGCTGGTGCAGGGCAATGGCGAGAGCTACCGGTTTACCGCCGCCATCCTGCTGGCCTTCCTGCCCGCTGCGGTGATCGGCGTCTTCGCGCATTCCTACATCAAGAGCGTGCTGTTCAACCCGACTGTTGTCTCAATCGCCCTGATCACGGGCGGTATCGCGATCCTGTTGGCCGAACGGCTGGTGCCCCGGCCACAGCATTTCGCGGTAGAGGCGTTCCCGCCGAAACTGTCGCTGTCCATTGGCTTTGCCCAATGTCTGGCCATGATCCCAGGCGTGTCACGGTCGGGTGCGACCATTATCGGCGCCCTGCTGATGGGGGTGGAGCGTAAGGCAGCGGCGGAGTTCAGCTTCTTTGTGGCCATCCCCACCATGCTGGGGGCCGCCACCTATGATCTGTACAAGAACCGCGACGTTCTGCAGGTCGACAATGTCGGCATGATCGCCGTCGGTTTCGTTGTCGCGTTCCTGTCGGCCCTGCTGGTCGTGCGCTGGCTGGTGGCCTTCGTGGGGCGGCATGGATTCGCGCCGTTCGCCTGGTACCGCATCGCCATCGGCAGCATCATGCTGGCCTGGCTGACCTTCTTCGCAGGCTGATCCCATGGCCGACCGCCCGACCCTGTCGCTGAAGCCCAAACCCGCCCCGCAGGCGCCCGTAAAGGCGCGGCGCAAGCCGTTCCGCATCGGCGGCCTGCCGGCGGTATCGGCCCTGTTCGATCGTGATCCCGACCGGGCGGAGAAGCTGTATTTCGACGAGCGGCTGAAACATGCCGCCGCCCCCTTCTGTGCCCGCCTGGCCGCCGCGCGCAAGCCCTTCCGGCTGGTTCCCTCCGAAGAGCTGGAGAAGATCGCGGGTTCGGCCATGCATGGCGGCATCGTGGTGGAGGCATCGCCCCGGCCCGTCCTGCCCTTCAGCCTGGACCTCGCCCAGGGCTGGGCGGCGGCGGGGCAGCCGCTGCTGATCCTGGATGGGGTGTCGAACCCGCATAATCTGGGCGCCATTGTGCGCACCGCCGCCTTCTTCGGCGTGGAACGGATCGTCATTTCCGACCATCCGGGGCAGGCATTGCCGTCGGAGGCCGCCTATCGTGTGGCTGAAGGCGGGTTTGAATTCTTGAACCTGCACCGCGCCACCGATTTCGCCGCGACCTTGAAGGCGCTGGGCAGGCTCTACCGCACGATCGGCACCGCCCTGGGGCCGTTCCCGGCTCTGTCCGACCTGTCGCGGCAGCCGGGCGGCAAACCGGTCGCCGTCGTCATGGGCAATGAGGAACACGGCATGCCGGCCCAGAACCAGGCCGCCTGTACCGAGCTGGTCACCATCGCAGGCAGCGGCAGGGTGCAGTCGCTGAACGTGTCGGCGACCACGGCTATCCTGGTGTTCCTGATGACCAGGGGGTGAGACCTTACCCGTTGCCCGTCCCCAATGGCAGGGTCACGTGGCATTTCAGGCCGGCTGGCGTCCAGTTCATGTCGATTTTGCCGCCCAGCTGATGGCGCAGCACCTGACCCAGCAGGGTGGAACCGAAGCCCTTGCGCGTCGGCGGGCTTGTCACCGCGGGGCCGCCCGTTTCCGCCCAGGTCAGCTCCAGGACGTTGCGCCGAACCGTCCAATCCACCGTCACCTGACCGTCGGGCTGTGACAGGGCGCCATGCTTGGCGGCGTTGGTGGCCAGTTCGTGGAAGACCAGGCCCAACGACTGCACCATGTCGGCGCCCAGCCGCA
>CALRNG020000254.1:0-5888 GCA_943369495.1 Rhizobium sp. Q54 | reverse complement strand
TCGGTAAACCGATAACCGCTCTTATACCAGCGGCATGAAATCTTGACCTTTGGTCAATCTTTCCTGCCCCTCAATCGCCGGCGCCAGCATCCGCTGGCTTGGCTACGCCGCATGTGCGGCGCGGCGGCGGTCGCCGCCGTACTAACGGTCATAAATTATAACCGTTAGTATTATCCCCCCTGCCCTGTGATGCGGCGCATGGCGTCGGCGCGGCGCTTATGCTTTTCTGCCGCCATCCTTATTTCCGCTGGCCGGAGACAACCCGACATGACCCTGAAGGTCGCCATCCAGATGGACCCGGTTGAGTCCATCAATATCGATACTGACAGCACGTTCATGATGGCGCTGGAGGCCCAGCGCCGTGGCCATGCCCTGTGGCATTACCATCCGCGTGATCTGGCCCTGCGCGGCAACAAGCTGTTCGCCAAGGTACGCCCCATGCAGGTGCGGCGCGAACGCGGCAATCACCACAGCATGGGGGCGGCGGAAATCATTGACCTGTCAACCATGGACATGGTGCTGATGCGTCAGGACCCGCCCTTCGACATGGCCTATATCACCGCCACCCACCTGCTGGAACATATCCATCCCAAGACGCTGGTGGTGAATGACCCAGCGGCGGTGCGCAACGCGCCGGAAAAGCTGTTCGTCACCCATTTCCCCGACCTGATGCCACCCACAATCATCACCTCATCCCACGATGAAGTGCTGGCCGCGCGTGCGGAATGGAAGGACATTATCGTTAAGCCCTTGTTTGGCAACGGGGGTTCGGGTGTGTTTCACGTGAAACCAGATGATGAGAATCTGGGCGCGCTGCTGGAAACCTTCACCCAGCTCTATCGTGAGCCGATCATCGTGCAGAAATATCTGCCGGAGATCCGCAAGGGCGATAAGCGCATCATCCTGATCGATGGCAAGCCCGCCGGCGCCGTGTCCCGCATCCCGCAGGAAGGCGAAGCCCGCGCCAATTTCCATGCGGGCGGCAGTGCCGGCAAGACCGCGCTGACGACACGGGAGCAGGAAATCTGTGAGGCTATCGGCCCCACCCTGCGCGCGCAGGGCATGATCTTTGTCGGTATCGACGTGATCGGTGATTATCTGACAGAGATCAATGTCACCAGCCCGACCGGCATTCAGCAGATCAATCAGCTGGATGGTTCGGCCCTGGAATCCACCCTGTGGGACGCGATGGAAGCGCGCTTCGCCGCCACGCGCTGAGCCGTCGGGGGGTGCGGGGCAACCGTCACCCCCTTGCCCTGCCCCCCCGCTTGCGCCACTCTTCCTTGCCTGAAACAGGGGGGATGGGTCATGGGTGCAAGCGGCAATCAACCGGTGATCGGCCGTCGCGGCTTTTTCTGTTCCTGCTGCGGCCTTGCCGCCTGGAGCCTTGCCGGCGGGGTGTTGAGTGGCCCGGCGCAGGCGGCGGGTACGGACCCAGCATTGGATGCGTTCTTTGCCGAGTGCTTTGCCCGTCAGGCGGCAAAGTCACCGGAACTGCGCACCTCCCTGGGTCTGCCCGGTGACCAGGGGTCCTGGGATGATTTGTCCGATACTGCCCTTGCCGCCGATGATGCGGGCCTGCAGGCCGATCTGGCCCGCCTGCGCCGTGATTTCCCCGATGTGAAACTGTCGCCGGAAGGGCGGTTGAACAAGGCGCTGTGGGAATATCAGGCAGAGGCGAAGCTGGCCGCCGCCCGCTGGCGCAGTAATGACTATCCCGCCGACCACTTCAATGGACGGCATAGCGAGATCATCGACACGCTGACCACCTATCATCCCATCCGGGATAAGGTGGGGGCGCAGGCTTGGCTGGCGCGCGTGGCCCGGATTGATCAGCCCGTGGATCAGCTGATCCAGGCGCTGCAGGTCCGCGCCGACAAGGGCGTGATCGCGCCCCGCTTTTCTATGGAAAAGGCATTGGCCGCCACGCGCGCGGTCCTGACAGGTCGACCCTTCGTGCCCGCGGTGGCGGAGGAGACGGCGCTGCTGGCCGGGTTTCGGCGCAAGGTGGAGGCGCTGGACCTGCCCGCCGCCGACAAGGCCGGGTTGGTGGCGGAGGCTGAAAGCCTGCTGTCCACCCGCTTCGCGCCTGCCTGGACGCGGCTGGCCACAGCCATGGAGGCGGTGCTGGCCAAGGCCGATGACCGGGATGGGGTGTGGAAGCTGCCCGACGGCGACGCCTTCTATCAACATTGCCTGTCCCGTCACACCACCCTGCCCCTGAACCCGGCGGATGTTCACGCCCTGGGTCTGGCGGAGGTAAAGCGCATCCATGCGGAGATGGAGACGATCAAGGACAAGGTTGGTTTCAAGGGCGATCTTCAGGCCTTCAACCAGTTCCTGCGCACCGACCGCCAGTTCTATTTCGCGCAGGATGATGCGGGGCGCGAGGCCTATATCAAGGGGGCCAACCTGATCCTGGATCGGGTCAAGGAGGTGCTGGATGGTCAGTTCAATCTGAAACCCAAAGCGCCCCTGGTGGTGCAGCGGTTCGAACGCTACCGCGAAGCCAGCTCCACCATCGCCCGCTACAGCCAGCCGGCCACCGACGGGTCCCGCCCCGGCATCTATTATGTCAACCTGTCCAACATGAAGGAGATGCCGATCTGGCAGATGGAGGTTCTGGCCTTTCATGAAGGCATTCCCGGCCACCATATGCAGATCGCCCTGGCGCAGGAGGCGACGGGCCTGCCCGACTTCCGCCGGCATGATTTCCACACCGCCTATGTCGAAGGCTGGGGCCTCTATTCGGAACGGCTGCCCAAGGAGCTGGGCTTCTATGCCGATCCCTATTCCGATTTCGGGCGCCTCACCTTTTCCCTGTGGCGGGCGCTGCGCCTGGTCATGGATACGGGCATCCATGCCAAGCGCTGGACCCGGGCGCAGGCCATCGATTATTTCGTGGCCAATTCCGCCTTCACGCGGGAGGTGGCGGAACGCGAGGTGGACCGCTACATCGTCTATCCCGGCCAGGCCTGCGCCTACTATGTCGGCATGCAGAAGATCCTGGAATTGCGGGAACGGGCGAAGAAGCGGCTGGGCAGCCGTTTTGATATCAAGCGCTTCCACGACACCGTCCTGGGCAACGGTTCCGTGCCGCTGACGGTGCTGGAACAGGTCGTGGAAGGCTGGATCAAAGGCGTGTGATCAGGGGATCAGGACGGTGGCGCCGGTGGTTGCCCGTGCCTCCAACGCGCGGTGGGCGTCGGCGGCGTCGCGCAGGGCGAAGCGCTGATTGACCTGGACCTTAACTTGGTCCGCCTTCACCACCGCAAACAGATCATCGGCCATGGACAGGAGTTCGGCCCGCGTGCCGGCATAATGTTGCACCGACGGTCGGGTCAGGAACAGGCCGCCCTTACGGTTCAACAGGCCGATATCAAAGGGCGGGACGGCGCCAGAGGCATTGCCATAGCTGACCATCAATCCGCGCCGGCGCAGGCAGTCCAGGGAGCGTTCAAACGTATCCTTGCCGACGCCGTCATAGACGACATCCACGCCCTGGCCGCCGGTGATCTCCCGCACGCGGGCCACCATATCCTCCTCCCGGTAGAGGATGACATGGTGGCAGCCATTGGCCGTGGCCAACGCCGCCTTTTCCGCCGATCCCACCGTCCCGATCACGGTGGCGCCCAGGGACCGTGCCCATTGACAGGCCAGCGATCCGACCCCGCCGGCCGCCGCATGGATCAGGATTGTGTCGCCCTGTTTCACGTGGAACGTCTGGCGCAGCAGATATTGCGCCGTCAGCCCCTGTAGAAGCATGGCGGCCGCCATCTCATCCCCAATCCAGTCGGGCAGTTTGATCAGCTTGTCCGCCGGGATCAGCCTTGTTTGGGCATAGGCGCCCAGGGGGGACTGGCCGTAACCAACCCGATCACCAGGGGACAGATCCGTGACCCCCTCGCCCACCGCCTCCACAATCCCGGCCCCTTCCATACCCGGCGTGAAGGGCAAGGGCGTGGGGTAAAGGCCGGTGCGGTAATAGACATCGATGAAGTTCAGGCCGATGGCCGTGTGCCGGATCAGGGCCTGTCCCGGCCCCGGCTTACCGACCGTCACCGATTGCCAGCGCAGAACCTCCGGCCCGCCCGTCTGTTCGACGATGATGGCGTGCGTCATGCTTTGACCTTGAAACAGGATAGGTCGCCGGGATGCGGTGTGGGCATCCCGGCGGGGGATGTATCAGCCCAGATGCTTCTTCAGGAACTCGGCGGAGCGGCCATGGGCCAGCTGCGCGTCGCCATCATGATAATGCTTGCCGCCGATGCGGGTGAAGGCATGGTCGCGCTCCGGATAGACATGGACCTCCACCAGGAAATTGCCGGCCACCGCCTCCTTAATGGCGTTCTGTGCGTCGTGCGGGACGAAGCCATCTTGCCCGGCAATGTGCAGCAGCAGCGGCTTGGTGATGGCTGATACTTCGCCGATATCCTTGTCAATCCCCACCCCGTAATAGGAGACGGAGGCATCGATATCGGTGCGGGTCGCCATCAGATAGGCGAGCTTGCCGCCCAGGCAGAAGCCGACGCAGCCAACCTTGCCAGTCACGCCGGGATATTGGCGGATGAAGGACAGGGTGGTGGCCAGATCCTCCACCCCCTTCACCTCACTGAAGCCCTGATAGAGCTGGAAAGCCTTCTGCCACTCAGCCTCCGTCTGGTCGGTGATCTGGATGCCGGGTTCCTGCCGCCAGAACAGGTCGGGCGCGATCGCGAAATAGCCGGCGGCGGCATATTTGTCGGCGATGGCGCGCAGGTTGGCATTCACGCCGAAAATTTCCTGGATGATGACCATGGCCGGGCCGGTGCCGCTGGCCGGTGCGGCCAGATAGGCGCTGAAACTGCCGTCGGGCGACTGAATTGAAACATCAGGCATGGGGATATCCTTCCTTTGAATGTAAAGATGAAATGGAACGGGATCATCCGCCCAGCAGGGCGGCAAGGTCTGTGGCCGCTGTCACGGGGGCCGAACAATGCTGTTCTTGACAAAGATAAGCGGTCGCCTGGCCTTTAACCATGCTTTTACCTGCGGCGGGATGATGCGGGGGCAGGTCCGGGTCGGTTGGCGCGCGGCACAGCAGCATCAGATTGGGATGCCATTTGGCCAACGCGGCCTGACACAGGGCGATTGTGCCGACGTCATCCGCCGGTCCGACAATGACCAGCACCTGACCATGCAGGCGCAGATCCACCCCGTTCAAGAACCCCGCCAGCGGGAAAAAGTTCCGCCCCACCTCGCCGGCAAAGGCGGTGATCAGGGCGTCGGCGCGCTGACGCCAATGATCATCGCCCGTCAATAGCCAAAGGCGGCTGAACAGCCCGACCAGCGTGCCATTGCCGGCGGGAACGGCATTGTCATGGGCATGGCGTGGCCGGCGGATCAGGTCATCGGCATCATCCGCCGTGATGAAATAGCCGCCATCGGCATCATCATGGAAATGGCCCTCCACCTTCTCCAGCCAGCCGATGGCCTGGGTCAGGTAGCGCCCCTGCCCCGTCACCTCATAAAGTGTGACGGCGGCGCGGGCCATGTTGGCATGATCCTCCAGCGTTCCGCGGTGGCGCGCCTGTCCATTGCGGAACGAATGCAACAGGCGGCCGTCGGGCGTGGACAGGTGATCCACGACAAAGCCGAAGGCCCGCTCGGCGGCAGACAGCCAGTCCGACCGGTCCAGCACGGCCCCGGCCCGTGCCAGGGCCGCGATCATCAGGCCGTTCCAGTCGGCCAGCACCTTGTCGTCCCAGCCAGGTCGCACCCGCCCCGCCCGCGCCGACAGCAGGATCGCGCGGCACCGTGCCAGAACCGCCTCCGTCTGTGCATCCGCCAGCCCGTTTTCGTGCATGCGGTTCAGGATCGTGTGGCCTTCCCAGTTCCCTTCCGCCGTC
>CALRNG020000253.1:0-5893 GCA_943369495.1 Rhizobium sp. Q54 | reverse complement strand
GTTGGCGGCCGGGCGATGATCATCTATGAGCTGCCGCTGAACGAGGTGGTGTTCGATTTCTATGATCGCCTGAAGTCGATCAGCCGCGGCTATGCCAGCTTTGATTACCAGCTGGAGGAATATCGCGAGGGCGATCTGGTCAAGATGTCGATCCTGGTCAATGGGGAGGCCGTGGACGCCCTGTCGATGATCGTCCACCGTAGCCAGGCGGAGTATAGGGGCCGTCAGCTGTGCGAGCGGTTGAAGGACCTGATCCCCCGCCACCTGTTCAAGATCCCCATCCAGGCCGCCATCGGCGCCAAGGTCGTGGCGCGCGAGACCATCGCCGCCATGCGCAAGGACGTGCTGGCCAAGTGCTATGGCGGCGATATCAGCCGCAAGCGCAAGTTGCTGGACAAGCAGAAGGAAGGCAAGAAGCGCATGCGGCAGTTCGGCGAGGTTGAAATCCCGCAGAGCGCCTTTATCGCGGCCCTCAAGATGGGCGATAATTGATACCAGCCGACAGGCTGGAACGGTGCAAAGGGCGGGCCTTCGGGTCCGCCCTTTTGCATTTGGGGCTACACCCGATGCTGCCGTGAAAGGGCCATGGTTTAACGGGCAAAATAGGTTGCGCCGCCGCCTTTCCGCCTTATTATCATACTATTCGATAATTCCACGGGGGCGTTGGGTTTGTCATGGAATGGTGCCGGATCGGTCCGGTACGCTGTGCGGGATTGAGGGGAGGGCTTGATGCGGACAAAGGCCGGCCTGTTGGCGCTGCTGTCACTGCTATCCCCTTTACCTGCCTTGGCAGAGACGACCCAGCCAACGATTTTCGCCATTCGTTTCAACGGTGTGGCCGCCCCATCCACTCAATATGTGGCGGGATCACTGCCCGGCCTGCCCTCAACCGGGTCGCAGTCCGCCGTTGTCGTGTCTGACCCTGTAGAGGGACGCAAGGCCACGATGGCGACGCTGACCGACTGGATCGGACGTATCTACGATGGCGCTCTGGCCCGTTTCACCGGCGATACGCCGCCGGTGGCCGGGCCCACCCCCATCCGTGTTGCCGCCGATCCCCGCACCTATCAGATGGCGGGCGTGGCGGCGGATGCGCAGTTGAAGGCCCTGGGTTTGGACAGCAAGGTCGGCATGCGCATGGGGACGGAGGGGATGCGACAGTCCCTGCGCCTGACACGCGGATGTGGCCAGACCTGGCTGCCCAACTCTGTCTCTGGCGATGTGGCCGGCGGCTTCGGCGCCCTGACGGGCAGCGTTCAGGGAAGCTGGGGCAGCGCCTGTGCCGCCGGGCAACGGGGCTGGCGCGTCACTGCGGGCATGGCGGCGCTGGGCACCGAACAGGCGGGACCGAACCTGGGCATGGAATACCGACCTCGCTTGGGCAGCTTCATCTCCGACCTGACTGGCCTGACCGCCATGAAGGCGCAGGTGGCGGACACAGGCGGCAGCGTGGGGTTTGAGGCACCATTGCCCATCATCCGCGTTGACCGCATGAAGCTGAACGCGGACATGAGCTGGTCGCAGGATGGCGGCACTGCGTTGAAGCTGGCGACCAAGCTTAGATTTTGAACAGCGGGGAAGGGTCGCTGGCGCGTCCGATTTTTGATGATCGCGGGAGAACGCTTTCCGACTACTCTGTTCCTGCCCCCCTCCCGCGCGAGTGAACAGCCGTATGTCCATCCACCAGCGTGCCTTCAACGCGATCAGCGCGATCATGGCCGAGCGCGGGCCAACCGAAAGCACGATGCACGAGGTCTTTGACTTCCTGCTGCATTACCGCTGCCTTGTTATCAACAATACGATCGTCCACAAGGAGGGTGATCGCGTGTATGGCGGGCCGTTCGCGGGCATGATCCTGCCCGATCCGGCCAATCGCTTGCAGGCACCCCTGCTGTTGGGCTGCTATGAGGGAGAGTTGCACGATATTGTACAGACGATCCCCAGCGCCGGTTATCAGCGCCTGATCAATATCGGCTGCGGCGAGGGCTATTACGCTGTTGGCATCAAGCGTCTGGCCCCACAGATTGAGGTCTGGGCCCATGACATTGATCCCGAGGCCCAGCGCAAGTGCCGGCAGACAGCAGCCCTGAACGGTGTCGATATCCATGTCGGCGGCGTTTTCGATCCACAGCATTTCGCCCTGCATGCCGGTCATCGCACCCTGGTCTGGTGCGATATCGAGGGGGCGGAGGCGGCGCTGCTGGACCCGGCCCTGTACCCGGCGCTTG
The DNA here is from genome assembly GCA_943369495.1 of Rhizobium sp. Q54. Classification (GTDB taxonomy): domain Bacteria; phylum Pseudomonadota; class Alphaproteobacteria; order Azospirillales; family Azospirillaceae; genus Niveispirillum. The sequence continues at coordinate 3,665 of CALRNG020000253.1, read as the reverse complement.
CCCATATGGATATCCTGGTGGAACTGCACCCGACGCAGATTGGGCACACACTGGATAGCGTGCCGGCACGGTTTGCACAGACCCACGATATCGACATCCGCCATCCGGACGGATATGCGTTTGCGATGCCCGACTGGCTGCGTGACGGCAGCCACTTGAACCAGCTTCTGGCCCGGCTGGAATGGCGCGGCTGTTCAACGCCCTGGGCCATGATGCGCGCGCGGACGGCATGACGCATATGCACAAATATACAGAGCTGGCAGCAAGCATCGGCATCCGCATCTGTTTCCAGTTCGGCATCTGTTTCGAGACATAATTCTGTCGCGTAACTTAAACGGCCCTGTCACACGGGGCCGTTACAGCCCGCATCAAGATTTCATCTTGAGGGGGCATCATGAAACGTTCATATCGCGCCGCACTGCTGGCCAGTGCGCTGACCTTTGCCGCACTGCCGGTGCTGGCCCAGTCCGCGACCAGCGTGACGCTGAACGGCAGCACCTTCACGAACCAGGGCTTGCAGGGCGTGGGGCGCCTGTCGGCGTCCTTGCGTGACAAGTTCGGGGAGACGTTCGGGTCCATGTCGGCCATGCAGATCGACCTGCATAGCTGGCGCCGTAATGCCGACGGTTCCTATGCCGGCACGCTCTATGCGTTGCCCGACCGTGGGTACAATGTGGCGGCGACCACGAACTACATCCCGCGCTACAATGTCCTGTCGCTGACCTTCAACCCCTATACCGGCACGACGGCGGCGCCGCAGACCCAGATCGGCCTGACGCTGCGCGATACCGTGCAGTTCACCGACGACAAGGGCACGCCGTTCAGCGGCCTGGACCCGGCCAGCACCGGCACGGGCCTGACCTATCGCCCGGCCGCCAACGGTCTGCCCAACCTGCCGCTGACCGGCACGGGCCGGCTGGCGCTGGACCCCGAAGGTTTCGTTCGGGCCGCCGACGGCACCATCTGGGTCAGCGATGAATATGGCCCCTACATCTATCACTTCACGGGCGACGGCAAGCTGCTGTCCGCCATCGCCCCGCCGGCCAGCCTGCTGCCGCAGCGCAATGGCGCCCTGAATTACGGCGCGGCGGAATCGACCCCCACCAATCCCACGCGCGGTCGTCAGAACAATCAGGGCCTGGAAGGTCTGTCCCTGTCGCCCGATGGCAAGACCCTGTGGGTGGCGTTGCAGTCGGCCGCCATCCAGGACCTGAATGCCAGCAGCACGAACACCAGCCGCCGCAACACCCGCCTGCTGGCCTATGACGTCTCCAACAGTGCGGCGCCCGTGCTGAAGAGCGAGTATGTCATCCAGTTGCCGATGTATAACAACAATGGCACGCCGGGCGGCGCACTGAACCGTGTGGCGGCACAGTCGGAACTGCTGGCGCTGAACAACACGCAGTTCCTGCTGCTGTCGCGCGATGGCAATGGCTATGGCAGCGGGGCCACGCCCAACAGCAGCCCCACCAGCTTTTACCGCCGCATCGACCTGATCGATGTGACGGGCGCCACGAACATTGCCGGCACCGCCTATGATACCGGCACTTCCATCGCGCCCAACGGTGCCCTGGTTGCGGCCATCACGCCGGTGCAGTTCGCCAGCTTTGTGGATATGAATGACGCGGCCCAGCTGACCAAGTTCGGCCTGGTCAATGGCGCCACCAACAATGTGAATTGCCGCACGCAGTGCCTGTCGGAAAAGTGGGAAGCGCTGGCCCTCGTCCCGGCGCTGGATGCCGCCAAGCTGGATGATTTCTTCCTGTTTGTCGGCAACGATAATGACTTCGTCACCCAGACCGGCTTCCAGGTGGGCCAAGCCTACAGGGATGCCTCGGGTGTCGAGAATGACACGATGCTGATGGCCTACCGCCTGACCCTGCCCACCTATGTCGACCCGATGGCGACCGAAAGCCAGGCCCTGACCGGTGCCGCGATCGGCCAGGCGCTGGGGGAAAGTGCCTTGGCCGCCACTGCTGCGGCGTCCGCCGACCTGACGGGCCGGACCCAGGCCATCCGCGCCGGCCTGTCCACCCGCGCCGAAGGCAGCTTTGAGCTGGCCGCCGGCGGCAATTGGGGCGCCCTGGCGCGTGACGATCAGGGGGCCAAGCGCCTGTCGAAGCCGGAAAGCTGGTCGGCGGGGATCGCCGGTGACTATGCTGTCTCCGGCACCGTGCGTATCGGTCTGGCCCTGAACTATGCCGACACGGAGGCCAAGTTCGGGAACCTGGGCGGGGCCAAGGTCACGGCCTGGGGTGTCGGCCCCTATGCCACTTTCTCGCTGCCCGGCGGTTTCTATGCCGATGCCAGCTACCGCTATACCGACCTGAAGGTCGAGGATATCAGCCGCAACAGTTTCGCCTATAACCTGACCGCCACTGGCGAGACGGAGGGCAAGGGCCATCACGTGGGCGTGGAGTTCGGGTCCGTCGTCACGGCAGGCGCCCTGCGTTACGGTCCCATCGTCAGCTTCAATTATGACCGTGTGGAACTGGACGCCTGGAACGAGGCGGGCGCCCTGCACCTGAACCTGGACCATGCCGATCTGGCCGAACAGCAGCTGCTGCTCAATGTCGGCGGTCAGGTCTCGACTCAGATCGATATGGGCAACGGGCGGATGGCCGTGCCGGAACTGCGCTTTGGCTATCAGGAAGACCTGATCACCGATGAAGGCCAGACCTACACGACCGTCCTGTCCAACCGCCGTACCAGCACGCTGGCCCGCAACACCAGCATCCTGCCCGATCCGCAGGGTGATGGTTTCCGTGCCGGTCTGGGCCTGTCCCTGTCGGTGGCCGACAATGCTGGCCTGTACCTGTCGGGCGACACGCTGTTCGTTGAAGATGACAAGCCCGACTACACGGTGGGTGCCGGCCTGCGGGTTGGGTTCTGATGAAGGACAAGCCGGCTCTGGTGAACACCGGAGCCGGCTTCGGCGGCGGCTGCCGCCGCGCGCCACGTGCCGCATGAAGCCAAGCTGTGGATGCAGTGCCAGCGTTTGAGGCAAAAAGGTAGTTTAGGGGGGAAGGGAGAAGGGGGCGTGCGACCGCCCCCTTTTTTCATTTCCGCAGCAGAAACTCGCGTCCCACTTTCACCCGCTTCACCCCGTCATACTCAACGATGTCGGTCGTGGCATAGGTTTCGGACCATTTGTCGGGCAGGTAGCTGCCGGTGCCGATCACGTCGATGGGCGCGCCCGCATCAGCCATGATGCGGCATTTTTCCGGGTTGAACCCGCTGCTGGCCACGATCTTCACTTTGGGAAAGCCCGCCGCATCCAGCTGTTCGCGCAGGTAATGGATGGAAGCCGCCGACACGCCCGCCCCGATCAGGTGGCGCAGTTCGCTTTCATCCCGGTATCCCCGGATGCTGTGGGGCGCATGCCGTTCCAGCACGGCATAGGATGTGGGCGGGTCCAGCCCCTCCAGAAAGCGCCCGCCCGGCGTGTCGATGCGAAGCGACAGGTCGCCAGCCGCCGCCATGTCGGGGAAACGGCGGCAGACGGAAAGCGCATCCGTTACCTCCCGCCCGAAATAATCGACCAGGACCGTCATGGGCTGTCCGGGGAAAGTCTCCACATACATTTCCGCCGCGCGGACGGTGGAGCCGGCATAGCCGATCAGGGCATGCGGCATGGTGCCCAGCCCCTGGGTGCGGCCGAAATA
>CALRNG020000252.1:0-5916 GCA_943369495.1 Rhizobium sp. Q54 | reverse complement strand
AGATGAAAGGCCGTCAGCAGCATCAAACCGGCGATCAGGAGGATAGACCCGACATAAAGTCCAAGACCCATGGATCGCGCAAAGCGGGCTGGCCGCTGCGCCCAGCGGGGACGGTAGCCGATATGACGCTCAAACGCCGGACGTCCGCGCGCCAGCAGGTGATAGCCAGGATCGCGGCACCGGGGGTCGGCGGCGGCATCCTGTGACTGCGCCACCGACAGCACCTGCCGCGTGACGTCCAGTTCAGAGCGCCCGCTGCATCTCGACATATCCTCGATCGCGCTGCGGTAAAGGTTGCGGGTTGCAAAATCCATTCTTGGGTAATCAGCCACCGATGCCAGAAGGTCATCAACGGGGCTGGCCCTTTCGAACAGCTCCTTCCAATCCACATCGCCAATGCGCCGCAGGCTGGTGATGATGTTGCGAACCGTGACATTGGTGGCGCCCTGCCGACGGTGGACGTCATTGACCATGTCATCGGCGGTGGTACCCCTTGATATCAGTCGCCGGTCCAACCAGGCCAGCATCGGGATCGTGTCGGGGTCCTGGTCACGCAGTCGGTGCAGCAACTGCACCACCATGGCCGGCGGCAGGGGATGGTCGCTCAGCGTTTTCATGGCGCTGGCTGACGCATCCTCAATGGCTTCGTCCCCGGCCAGAAGCTGGTCGGCAATCATGTCCGCCTGCTGTCGCGCATCGCGATTGATCAGGGTCTGCGCTGCCAGCCGGCGCAGATTCTCAATCAGCACCATCCGCAAGGCGATGGAGACCGCCCACAGCTCGCCGATGGTCAGCGGCTCCACCGACTGATAGGCACGCAGATACTTGACCAGCATGTCGGCATCAAACCGGCTGTCAGTATGGGCCACGAAGGCCCAGGCCAGGCCGAAGACGCGCGGATATCCAGCAAACGGCCCGGTGGCCAGCTTGGGCAACTGGCGGTGAAAGCCTGGTGGAAGGTCCCGGTCGATTTCCCGAACCCGGCGTTCGACGAGGTGGTAATTGTCCACCAGCCATTCCGATGCCGGCGTGATGGTCCTGCCCTCTGCCAGGGCGGAAGCGGTCCTGCGGTAGGCATCCAACAGCACAACAGCATTATCGTCGAGCCGGCTCGCCAGTGATCCGACCCGCGGCGGCCTGTCGGTCACCGACTGGGCCGCCGCCAAGGTGCGGGCATGCTCCTCCAGCCGCTCCAACCCGAAAAGCTCATCCCGAATGACCTCGGTATCCTGCCAGAAGGCGGGCAAAGGCGCTGCGCGCAAGATTTTCATGCTGTCGCCTTATCTTAAGGATGCCGGACTCGGCAGAGCCCGCTTACTTATTTCCGGCAAAGGTGCTGGTGCGCGGGGCCGACGCGTGACCAAGGTCGGACAGGCGTCAAAAGGCGGTTGTCCATGCGTACCCACATGGTGCCCAATCCACAGGGGAGCCATTGCCCGGGCGGAAATGAGAATTAGAGATCCAGCGCCTTTCCGCCGATCATTTTATAATTCCACCTCTGTAATGAACACACTCGGAATATGCCCATGCAGGCATTACAGGCTTGAAATAGCTTCATAAAATTACTGTTTTCATAATAAATACCCGACCAAAGTTCAGACAGGGAATTAGGTACTTTCCACAATTCTTGCACAGACATCCTGGAGTCCGATTGAAGCGCCGCCCTTCGTCATCCCGGCGAAAGCCGGTACCCAGGGGCCAAGCGCCTGCGGGTTCACGTCACAGCCGGCTGCTTCACCCGTCATTTATCCGCTGGCGGCAGGAACAGCATGAATCGCGCCAGCGGTCGTTTGAAGACCAGCAAATAGGCGACATGGCCGCCGACGAGCAGCAGCAGCAGGTTGCCGACCACCTCATGCACCTCTCCCAACGGCCCCTCGCCTTCCCCCTCCTCGTGACCTTGCTCCCCATCGGCAGCGTGACCTTTCCCGTCGCCGGCGCCTGAAAGGGTGCGGCCACCATCCATGACCACACCGGTTGCGGTCACCGTTAACAGACTGATGGCGATGGCAAAAAGAATGCTGCGGCTGATCGCCGGGTGGGTGGTGATGTGGCCAAGGTCCAAACCGGTGAAATGCGGATAGAACCGCTCCAGTCCCAGCCGTGGCAAACCCGACGCCGCCAACCCCAGCCTGACCAGGATCATGAAGGCGACGCCATAGCCTAACCAAGCGTGGATCGAACCCCATTCGGACGTGACATAGGCCAGCAGGACCAGAAGGCCGAGGATGGCGTGATAGGCCCGGATGCTATGCATGGTGAACACGAGTTTCCTCCAAGGGCATTGATCGCGCGTGGCACTATCCGCACGCTGTGAGAGGCTGTTGATCGTCAGGCGTAAAGTCGAATAGGTAGTCGACAAAATATTTCGTTATTCCATTCAGGTCCCGGTCACAGATCAGGGCCGTACGGAAATCGACTTGAAACCAGTCACAATGACTGTATGCCCTTATTGCGCCATCCTCTATAGTTTTACGGTGATGGGCTTAGGGGTGAAAATACCTAAAGATGGCTGCACGGACCATGAACATGCATCGTACTTATGCTGTCGCCTTAGAATGCCGCCTGCAATCGACCAATCAGACCATCGCTGCGACGTGGCCCTTAAGGCGTGGATCACGGGTCAGGGCAAGGGCCCTGCTGCGGGCCTGTTCGGCGGCCTCATTTTGTCCATCCCGGAGCAGGCACAGGCAGCGGACCACCCAGTAGGGCTGGTACTGCTCCTTGCGCGGTGACATGATGGCCTCCAGCGTGGCCAGGGCCTCGGCCCTTTGTCCGGCCTCCAGCAGGGCGGCGGCCTGCGCCACCAGCACGCCCAGCGTGGGGCTGGACGCGGCCAGCATGCGGTACAGGAGCAGGATGGCGTCATGGTTGGTGCGACCGGTGACGGGGCGCTGCACATGCACCGACTGGATCGCCGCCTCGCATTGGTAACGCCCGAAACGCCCGGCCCGCGAGGCGACGGTCAACAGCCCTTCCGCCTCCACGATCAAGGAACGATCCCACAGGCGCGCGTCCTGTTCGCCCAAGGGCACGAAGCGGCCATCCGCCGCGAACCGGGCCGCGCGGCGGGCATGGCAATAAAGCATCAGGGCCAGAAGCCCCTTGGCCTCCGGCTCTGCCGGCAGCAGGACGGCCAGCAGACGGCCCAGATAGATCGCCTCCTCCGCCATATCCTCCGCACCCGCCTGTGCCGGCCCGTCCCAGCCGGTGCCGAAGGCGCCATAGACGGCGTCCAGCACATCGGTCAGCCGGTCGGCCAGGGCGCCGGGGTCGGGAATGGTAAAGCGGATGCCGGCATCGCGGATCTTCGCCTTGGCGCGGACCAGCCGCTGCCCCATGGTCGCCGGCTCCACCGCGAATGCCTGGGCAATGCGCACCGCATCCAGGCCCAGCACGGTTTGCAGCATCAAGGGCGTGCGCATGCCGGGCTCAATGGCCGGGTGGGCACAGACGAACAGCAGTTTCAGCCGCTCATCCGGGAAACCATCCCCCTGCCCCACCGGGCCATAGAGCCGAAGCGCCACCTCGTCGCCGGCCAGGTCCCGGACGCCCTGGGCCCGGCGGCCATTGGCGGCGGCATTGCGGGCCGCCGTCAGCAGCCAGGCTTCCGGCCGGTCCGGCACACCCGATGCGGGCCAGCTGGCAAGCGCGGTGGCGAAGGCATCGGCCAAAGCATCCTCCGCCGCCGCGATATCGCGTGTTCCCGCCGCCAGGATGGACAGCAGGCGGCCATAGGCGGTGCGGGCCACCGCCTCGGCCGTGGTCAGCGCCAGGGTCACGGAGCGACGGGCGGGGCCATGGGCGGCATGACGGGCCGCACCTCCACCGAGGCATAGGCCGCCGACGGCGCCTTTGCCGCCCATTCAATGGCCGCATCCAGGTCCGGCACCTCGATCACGAAATACCCGCCCAGCTGTTCCTTGGTGTCGGCGAAGGGGCCGTCCTGGATCTGGCGCAGCCCGTCGCGCACGCGGACGGTGGTCGCCATGGCGGGGCCCAGCAGCCCGTCACCCTTCACGATGACACCGGCGGCGGCCATGGCGCCGATGAAGGCGTTCCAGCCACCCCAATATTGACCCGCCTGCGCCGGGTCATTGCGCTTGGCGAATTCGTCTGCCGTTTCATTCAGGATCAGCATGTACTGCATCATAATCTCCCGTTCGTCGATCGTAAGGGTAAGGCAAAGGGATCAGCGGACCAAGCCGCGATGCACCGCGCGACGCGCAGTCAGCAGCAGGGCGATGGCAACCGCCACCACGAAGCTGAGGATCAGCACCTGCTGCAGGCCGAAAGCCGCAAAGACGCCCAGGGCGATGTCACCGGCATAGAGCACGAGATAGGCCGCCAGCGACGCGCCCAGCACGGGCACCGCCAGACGCCGCGTGACCATCAGCAGCACGCTGCCCGCCAGACCACCGAACACGCCGATGGCAAAGGCAAGGTCCATCCAAAACGGCAGGCTGAGATAGAGGGCGGCCTGTGCGGCATCCATGCCCATGGTCATCAGCCGGTCCGTCGATGCGGTGACGGTCGCCAGGAACTGCGTGATGCCGAAAATGTTCCAAACAACACCGAACAGTGCCAACGCCCGCAGGCGCCACAGGCCAGCATGGGCCGGCGGTGTCAGAGGCTCGGAAAGATCAAGGGTGCTCATGTCCAGTTCTCCTTGTCTCGGCGCCCCGTTTGGCACCGGTCATGGCAATGACACCCGGCCAACCGTCATTTCGACAGACGACCCCAGAAAATATCATCCGGATGGAAAAAAATTCATCGCCCCAGTTGACACTGTCAACAGTCGGGCAAATTAGTAGACAGTGTCAACGTCAGTCATCCAAGGAGCCATCCGATGAAGGTCGCTACATTGTCGCTGCTGTTGGGCGTGAGCATCCTCGCCACCATGCTGCCCCGACCCGATGCCGCACTGTCGCAGGAAGTGCAGCCTGCCCCGGCCAGCCTGTCCATCACCGTCACCGGCCTGAAGGACGCAACGGGGGAGGTCGGGTGCGCACTGTACGCCAGCGCCGATGGCTTCCCCATGGAGCCTGCCAAGGCGGTGCAGCAATGGCTGCCGTCGCAGGCGGGACAGACCGAATGCCGCTTTACCGCCCTGGCCCCGGGCCGCTATGCCGTCGCCATCTCCCATGACGGCAATGGCAACCGGCGCACCGATACCGGCATTTTCGGCATCCCGAAAGAAGCCTGGGGCGTGTCAAACAATGTCCGCCCCGGCATGCGTCCGCCCCGGTTTGAGGAGGCGGCGATCATGATCGCCGGCGGCACCGATACGCGCATCGAAGTGGAGATTGCGAAATGAGCCCACTGCGGAAACGGGATGAACGTCTGCATCACAATTATGGCCCCTGGGCCATCGTCACCGGGGCGACGGATGGTATCGGTCGGGCCCTGGCGCTGGAAATGGCCGATCGGGGCTTCAATCTGGTCCTGGCCGCCCGGCGGCAGGATTGGTTGGAGGCGCTGGCGATACAGGTGGCGGAACGCGGCGGCAGCACGCGCATCGTCGCTGGCGACCTGGGTACGATAGCGGGGTGCGGGGCGTTGGCCACAGCAACCGCCGACCTGGATGTCGGGCTGCTGGTATTGGCAGCCGGCTTCGGCACGTCCGGCGCCTTCATGGAGATTGATCCGGCAACGGAAGCGGACATGCTGGCCGTCAATTGCGGGGCCACCCTGTCGCTGACCCATATCTTCGCCCGCCGCTTTGCCGCCCGCGGCCGCGGTGGAATCATCATGATGGGATCGCTTCTGGGATTTCAGGGGGTGGCGCGGGCCGCCACCTATGCTGCGACAAAGGCCTTTGTGCAGACCCTGGCTGAGGGACTGCACCGGGAGTTCAAGCCGCTTGGCGTGGATATCCTGTCAGTCGCGCCAGGGCCGGTACGCACAGGCTTTGCG
>CALRNG020000251.1:0-5922 GCA_943369495.1 Rhizobium sp. Q54 | reverse complement strand
CAGCGGCGGCCCTGACCGTCGCCCTGCTGTCCACGTCCATGGCCCAGGCGGCCTGGGCCTGCGACGCGCCGATCAGTGCCTGTGACAAGCCAATATCGGGCGGACTGGCCCTGATCCGGTCGGGGACACCGGTGCCGGTGCTGGTCGATCCCGGCGCTGACCCGGCGGTCGGCCACGCCGTGGCCGACCTTCGCACCGATATGGGCCGCGTGGCCGGTCAGGAACCGGGCCTGCTGTCGACCCTGGCAGAGGCCAAGGGTCCCGTGGTGATCGTGGGTGTCCTGGGTGCCAGCCCCACCATTGATGGTCTGGTCAAGGCCGGCAAACTGACGCTCGACGGTCTGGCAGGGGAGTGGGAGGGATACCGGCAGGTGATGGTGGACCGTCCCGCTCCCGGCATTCCCAAGGCTTTGGTCATTGTCGGGTCCGACCGCCGGGGTGCCGTCTATGGTGCCTATGATTTGTCGGAACGGATCGGCGTTTCCCCCTGGGTCTGGTGGGCCGATGTGCCTGTGGTGCGCAAGCGCGACCTGTATCTGGTCCCGGGTTTCCGCGCCGACCGGCCGCGCGTGAAGTACCGCGGCTTCTTCATCAATGATGAGGACCCGGCCTTCAGTGGCTGGGCCAAGGCGAAGTTCGGCGGCATCAATGCCGATCTCTACGGCCATGTCTTTGAACTGCTGCTGCGACTGAAGGGTAATTATCTATGGCCCGCCATGTGGGCGCCCAAGGCCTTCAACGATGATGATCCGCGCAACATGGTGCTGGCCGATGAGATGGGCGTGGTCATGGGCACTTCCCATCATGAGCCGCTGACCAGGGCGCAGCATGAATGGCACCGCAATAAGGACAAGGGCATCACGGGCGGTCGTTGGGACTATGCCACCAATGCCGACAATCTGCGCGCCTTCTGGCGCGGCGGTATCGAGCGTATGATGTCGAAGGGCGACGGCAAGGGCTATGAAACCTTGCTGACCGTCGGCATGCGCGGCGACGGGGACGAGCCGATGTCGGAAGAAACGGCCACCCAGATGCTGGAAACCATCGTGGCCGATCAGCGCAAGATCATTGCGGACGTCACGGGCAAGCCGCCCGAACAGACGCCGCAGCTCTGGGCGCTTTATAAGGAAGTGCAGGATTATTACGACCACGGCATGCGGGTGCCTGACGACGTTACCCTGCTGTTCGCCGACGATAATTGGGGTCAGATCCGCCGCCTGCCCGTGGCCGGGCGCGACCCGGTGGATCGGGCCGGCGGCTATGGCGTTTATTACCATTTCGACTATGTCGGCGGTCCCCGGAATTACAAATGGATCAACACCAACCAGATATCCAAGGTCTGGCAGCAGATGGATCTGGCCTATGAAACCGGGGCGCGGGACATCTGGATCGTCAATGTCGGCGATATCAAGCCGGTGGAATATCCCCTGGATTTCTTCCTGGACATGGCCTGGAACCCGGAGGCGATGAACCTCGACGCCCTGTCCAAATGGCCCGCCCGCTGGTCGGCGCAGATGTTCGGCGACGCACTCGGGGCGGAGATCGCGCAGGTCATGGAAACCTACGCCGCCTATGCGTCGCGCCGGAAGCCGGAATTGATCGACCAGGATACGTTCCCGCTGGGCGAAGGTATGGGTCCGGTCCTGGATGGCGGTCCCTTCGGGCAGATGGTGGCGGATTGGCGGACTCTGGTGACGAAGATGGAGGGGATCAAGGCCCACCTGCGCCCCGATCAACAAGACGCCTATTTCCAACTGGTCGAACATCCGGTTCTGGCCCTCTCGAACCTGTATGAGATGTATTACGCGGCGGCCTGGAACAAGCGGCTGATGACGCGCAATGACCCGCGCGCTGACTTTTTCGCCAATGAGGTGGAGCGCACCTTCAAGCGCGATGCCGACCTGACGGCGCAGTATCACAGCATCAATGGCGGCAAATGGGCCGGCATGATGAACCAGATCCATATGAGCTATGTGATCTGGCAGACACCCACCAAGCAATCCATGCCCAGCATCAGCCGCGTTTCCGCCGACACTCCGCCCGACCGTCTGGCCGCCCAGATCAAGTTCACAACGGAGCGGAAGACCGATCCGGCGGTCATCACCCTGCCGGCTTCAAAGTTTGAGCGCAGCGTGGCGGGCAAGGGCCTGTCCTGGCAGGTGGTGCCGCATCTGGGGCGGGACGATGCCGTCGTCGCCCTGCCGCAGGGGCGAGCCTCGACATCGCCTGCGGACGGGGTGCGCCTGGACTATGGCGTCACGCTGCCCGCCGATGGCTCTGCCCTTGTGTCGCTGCGGCTCGCGCCAACCCTGGACACCACAGGTGGGCAGGGCATCCGCATTGGCGTGTCCATTGATGACGGCCCGGTGCAGACGGTGACCTCGTACCTGATCCCCACCCCCGGCGCCGTCAGCAACCCGCAGCAGGCCGCCTGGGTCGAAGCCGTGAAGAACAACGCCCACCATGTGGAGGCCCGGTTCGACGCCATCAAGGCGGGCCGCCACACCGTGAAGCTCTGGCGTATCGATGACAATGCCGTGATTGAATCGCTGACAATCAGCCAGCGCTAAACGGCTTTCTTGTTCCTCAGTCGCCGGCGCCGCATCCGCGGCTTGGCTACGCCCGCACGGGTGGGCGCGGCGGCAGTCGCCGCCGGCGCGGTTTCCGCTCTGCGCAAACCGCTCAAAGGAGTGCTCGATGGCTTCGCGGACAATCAAGGCGCTGCGCTGGTGGATGATCGGGCTGATCATGCTGGGCGCAGTCATCAATTATCTGACACGGGCGACCCTGGGCGTAGCGGCTCCAACGGTTCTGACCGACCTGAACATCACGACGGAGGAATATGGCTGGATCACCGCCGCCTTTCAGCTGGGCGTGATGATGCAGCCGCTCTGCGGCTATGTCCTGGATGTCATAGGGCTGAAGATGGGGTTCGCCATCTTCGCCACGGCCTGGTCGCTGCTGACCATGGCGCATGGGCTGGCCCATAACTGGCCGATACTGATGGGGCTGCGCGGGCTGCTGGGTCTGGCGGAAGGGTCTGCCAATCCCGCCGGCATGAAGGCCGTGGCCGAATGGTTTCCAGCGCGTGAACGGGGGCATGCTGGCGGGGTGTACAATATTGGCGCATCACTCGGGTCGATGCTGGCCCCACCGCTGGTGGCCTGGGCCATCCTGTTTTGGAACTGGCAGATGGCCTTTGTCCTGACCGGTGCGCTGGGACTGGTCTGGGTGGCGGCCTGGCTGAAATTCTATCAGTCGCCGGCCACGCACCCCGCCCTGTCGGATGAAGAACGCGCCTATATCGCGGCGGGTCAGGAAAGCCATCTCTCGGGCGACGGTGCCAAGCCTGACTTCCGGCAGCTGCTAAAACAGCGCAACTTCTGGGGCATCGCCCTGCCGCGTTTTCTGGCCGACCCGACCTGGGGCACCTTGGCCTTCTGGGTGCCGCTCTACCTCACCACCGTGCGCGGTTTCGACCTCACGGCCATCGCCATGTTCGCGTGGCTGCCGTTTGTTGCCGCCGACCTGGGATGCCTGTTCGGCCCCACCGTGGCCTCTTTCCTGCACCGGCGCGGCCTCAGCCTGCTGAACGCGCGGCGCGGGGCCTTCACGGTGGGCGCGGTGATGATGGTGGGGATGGCGTTCGTCGGGCGGGTGGAAAGCCCCTATATGGCCATCGCGTTGCTGTGCCTGGGCGGCTTTGCGCATCAGACCCTGTCGGTCACGGTCATCACCATGGCATCAGACCTGTTCCGCCGGAATGAAGTGGCGACGGTGGCCGGCATGGCGGGCACCATGGGTAATCTGGGCGTGCTGATCTTCTCCCTGCTGATTGGCGCATTGGTGGCCACGGTCGGCTATGATCCCTTCTTCCTGGCGCTGGGCGTGCTGGACCTACTTGGCGCCGTCCTGCTCTGGACATTGGTACGGGAAAGGTCAAGGCTATGATCCGCAACCCGATCCTGCCCGGCTTCAACCCGGACCCGTCCATCATCCGGGTCGGGGCCGATTACTATATCGCCACCTCCACCTTCGAATGGTTTCCAGGGGTGCAAATCCATCACTCCCGCGACCTTGTGCATTGGCGCCTGCTGTCCCGGCCCCTGAACCGGCCCGCACAGCTAAACATGCTGGGTGCGCCCGACAGTTGCGGTGTCTGGGCACCCTGCCTGACCCATGCCGACGGCCTGTTCTACCTGATCTATACCGATGTGAAGCGGTATGGCCGCACCACGGTTGGCGGTGCGTCGGGCGCATCGCTGCGCGATTTTCACAATTATCTGGTCACCTGCGACCGGATCGATGGTGAATGGTCTGATCCCGTCTATCTGAACAGCAGCGGCTTCGACCCCTCGCTGTTCCATGATGATGACGGGCGCAAGTACCTGTTGAACATGCTGTGGGACCACCGGCCCGGTCGCAACCGCTTCGCCGGCATCGTGGCGCAGGAATATTGCCCGAAGGCCCACACCCTGATCGGGGAGCGGCGCCTGATCTTCAAGGGCACGCCGTTGGGCCTCACAGAGGCACCCCATCTCTATAAGCGCGATGGCTGGTACTATCTGCTGACGGCGGAGGGGGGGACTGGCTGGAACCATGCCGTCACCATGGCCCGGTCGCGCCACCTTACCGGCCCCTATGAACTGCACCCCGACACCTATATCCTCACCTCCCGTACCCGTCCCGACGCGCCGTTGCAGCGGGCGGGCCATGCCGATCTGGTGGAAACGGCGGATGGTGACACCTATGCCGTCTATCTCTGCGGCCGGCCCTTGCCCAACCGGGGCCGCTGCATCTTGGGCCGGGAAACGGCGATCCAGCGCATGGTCTGGGGCGACGACGGCTGGCTGCGGACCGTGGACGGGCAGGGGCTGCCCAGCCTGACCACCCCATCGCCGGGCCTGCCATCGCATCCGTTCCCCGCCCCACCGGCCCGGACAGCATTCGACGGGCCGGCCCTGCCCGTGGAGTTCCAATGGCTGCGCAGCCCCGATCCCGAAGAGCTATTCAGCCTGACCGCCCGCCTCGGCTGGTTACGTCTTTTCGGTCGTGAAACGATTGGTGGCCTTTATCGTCAGGCCCTGGTGGCCCGCCGGCTGCAATCCTTCTGCACTAGCATCAGCACCCATATGGATTTCGAACCCGGCCATTTCCAGCAGGCGGCAGGCCTCGTCTGTTACTATGGCGGAACGAAGTTCCATTATCTCCATGTCAGTCACGAGGACGGGGTGGGTAAACATCTGCGCGTCATGTCCGCCCTGCCGGACAGCACGCAGGCGGATGCCTTCACCGATCCCATTGCGCTGCCCCCCGGTCCCATCACCCTACGGGCGGAGATTGACTATGAACGGCTGCGTTTCGCCTATCGCCTGGAGGGCGGGGTGTGGGTCTGGCTGCCGCAGATTTTCGACGCCAGCATCCTGTCGGATGAGGCGACAAGCCCCGGCGCGCCGAATTTCACGGGTGCCTTTGTCGGCATGGCCTGTCAGGACATGGCCGGTACGGTGCATCCGGCGGATTTCAACTGGTTTGAGTATCGCGAACGGGACTATCTGCCCACCCCATTCTGAAATCGGTCCGCGGTGACCCCAGGGCCACCGCGGATACCGCAGAAGGCTCAGCCAGCCTGCGCCAGCAGGCTGCGCCGCCGTCCATAGGCCAGATAGACGCCGATGCCGATCAGGTTCCAGATGGCAAAGCGCACCAAGGTGCCTGTGGGCAGGCTGATCATGAAGTAAAGACAGCCGATCACGGCCAGCGGCGCCACGACCCATACCGCCGGGCAGCGGAAGAGGCGCGGCAGGTCGGGCCGCGTGCGGCGCAGGACCATGACGCAGACCGACACGGCGATGAAGGCCGTCAGCGTGCCGGCATTCGACAGTTCTGCGATCTGGTCCAGCCGGAAGAAGCCGGCGACCA
>CALRNG020000250.1:0-5945 GCA_943369495.1 Rhizobium sp. Q54 | reverse complement strand
CCGGCGGCATTCTCGCCGGGGGACGTGGAAAACAGCCCGTTTTCCGCGCGGATGGGAGGGAAATGAGGGGGGAGCGGCCGGCAATGCCAGCCGCTCCTTGTCAGCTTACTTTGCCTTGGCGGCGTTCAGCAGGTAGAGACGCGCCATTTCGGCAGGACCGTCAGTAGCCTTGATGGCCTTGGCAGTGGCTTCGGCCTTGGCCTTCTGGCCGGCGTCCAGATAATAGGTCACCAGGCGCAGACGGGCATCGTCGGGGTTCTTCAGATTGCCCTTGGCGATGGCGGCTTCGGCCAGGGTGATGGCCTTGTCGAACTGTCCGTAACCGGCATAGGCCTCGGCCACACGCAGGATGGGGCCGCCATTGGCACCGGCCAGCGCCTCGGTTTCGGTTTGGGGCAGCGCCTTCTTGTCGTCGGCCACCTGCTTGGCGGCCACATCCTTCAGACGCTTCTGACGCTCGGCCTCGGGGCCTTGGCCCAGCAGGCCAGCGGCATAGCCCTTGTCGATGATGGCCTGGGCCTCACCGGGATTGCCTGCCTGCAAGGACAGCTGGGCCATCTCCATGACGTCGCTGCTGGTATCCAGCAGGCCGATCTTGTTCATCAGGCGATAGCTATCCAACGCCAGGCGGTCACGGGCAAAGCCCGGCTTGCGCTGTGTGCGCAGCAGCAGGTCCAGCCAGTAGTCGCGCTTGGGATAATAGCGAACCAGCTTTTCCAGCGCGCCCATGTAACCGGCTTCGTTCCTGCTCTCATTGTTGGCGGCTGCCAGCAGCTGCAGGTCCTTCTCGTCCGGCGTACCGCCGGCCTTCTCAATCCCGGAAATCTTGGCGCTGACTTCCTTGATCGCGTTCGGATAGTCCTTGCCCAGGTAGTAGGACTGCAATAGCAGGGTGCGCATATTCGCGTCGCTGCCACCGCCCGTGAAATATTTCTGCGTCCAGGCAACCGCCTTGGTATAGTTGCGCTGCTGGTAATAAGCCTGCGCCAGCGCCTGCGTGAAGGTCAGCTGCTGGGCGGCGGGGAAGCGGCCCGTGGCGAACACGGCTTCGAACGACTTCTCGGCAACGTCCAGCTCACCAGCCTGATAGGCGGCGATGGCGCGCATCTGCTCGACCATGAAATCTTCGAACGGGGTCTTGTCAGCAACCGCGTCGGCTTCCTTGATCTTGGTCAGGGCGTCCTTGAACTTCTTGCCCTTCATCAGTTCCTGCGCGGCCTGCAGCGGCTCACCCACTTCCTTGCGGACGGTGTCACCGGTGGGGGCCTTTTCCTTCTTCTCACCGCCGGCCTTCTGCGCAAAGGCCTCAGACGGTGCCATGATGGCGGCGAAGGAGCCGAAGGCCAGAGCCGTTCCCAACAGGGCGGCGGTAAAAAGACGGGTGCGGATCATTGTCTCTATCTCGGTATCGGTCGAACGGGTCGCGTGTCTCTTCGCGATGGGTCCCCTTCGACGGGTTGTCTTACGGCCAGCCATCTGGCCGCCTGTCCATGCAATCAGGTCAAGTAGGCAGGTTTAAGGCGGACCTGTGAAGGTCCGCCTTTCGCCTATCATCTGGTGCCGATCAGTCCATGAACTGTTCGTTACCGACCATGCCGATCTTGTTCAGGCCCAGCCGCTGCGCGGACGCCAGAACAGCCGCCACGTACTTGTACTTCACCAGCTTGTTGGGACGCAGATGCACTTCCGGCTGCGGCTGCTGCGAAGCCTTCAGCGTCATCTGCTGTTCCATTTCCTCACGGCTGTTCAGAACGGTGCCGTTCCAGATCACGGTGCCATCGAAGTCGACTTCGATGGTGATGACCTCAGGCTCAACCACGTTCGTCTGCGGCGGGGGCGGCCCCGCCGGCATATCCAGCTTCACCGCGTGGGTCTGCACCGGAATGGTGATGATGAGCATCACCAGCAACACCAGCATCACGTCGATCAACGGCGTGGTGTTCATTTCCGGCGTGACGGACCCGTCTTCGGCGCCCGGTCCAACACTCATGCCCATGGGGGCCTCCTATCCTTCATTCCCGACGGGGGGAAGGCTGACCGTCACCGCTTGACGTTCAGCGCCCCGGCAGGAGGCTCGGTGATAAAGCCGATCTTGAGGATGCCAGCCCGCTGGCAGGTCACGACGACCTTGCCAACGAACTCGTACCGCCCTTCCTTGTCACCACGAATGTGGATCTCAGGCTGCGGAACCAGCACCGCCACTTCCTTCATCCGCTCGAACAGCGCGTTGTAATCCGGCAATTGGGCGGCATTCCAATAAATGTTGCCGTCCGGATCGACACCGATCGTCACGTTTTCCGGCTTTGTCACAGTCACCACGTTCGACTCCTCAGGGAGCTTCACGGGGATGGTCTGGATGGCAGCCGGAATGGTCAGCAGGAAGATGATCAGCAGAACGAGCATCACGTCCACCAGCGGAGTCGTATTGATTTCCGACACCACTGAGTCTTCGCCACTATCGGCGGGGCCGACGCTCATCCCCATGGTTAGGCGCTCCGGCCGGTCTTGGACTTCTGGCCGGCGATCAGCAGGGCGTGCAGATCGGCAGAGAAGTTGCGCAGACGGTCCATGACCAGCTTGTTGCGGCGGGTCAGCCAGTTATAGGCCAGCACGGCGGGAACGGCGACGGCCAGACCGATGGCGGTCATGATCAGCGCTTCACCGACGGGGCCGGCGACCTTATCGATCGAGGCCTGACCGGACAGACCGATGGCCACCAGGGCGTTCAGGATACCCCACACCGTACCGAACAGACCGATGAAGGGGGAGGTGGAGCCGACCGAAGCCAGGAAGGACAGGCCGCTCTGCAGACGGGCGTTCACGGAGTCAACCGAACGCTGCAAGGACATGGTCACCCATTCGTGCAGGTCGATATGGTCCGTCAGGGCGCCGTCATGATGCTCGGTCGCACGCAGGCCGTCCTCGACGACGCCGCGGAAGGCCGAATTTTCCTTCAGGCGGGAAGCGCCTTCAGTGACCGAGGAAGCGGTCCAGAAGTTCTTCTCGGCGAAGGTGGCCTGGGACATCAGCTTCGACTGCTCGATCAGCTTGGTAACGAAGATGTACCAGGTGCCGGCCGACATGATCAGCATGATCACCAGCGTGGACTTGGCGACCAGATCACCGTGATCGATGATGGCCTTCAGACCATAGGGGTTCGCGACCTGCTCGGCCGGGGCGGCGGCATCGGCCGGGGCAGCGGCATCGGCGGCCGGAGCAGCGGCGTCAGCCGGGGCTGCGGCCGGAGCCTCGGTGGCGGCCGGAGCCGGCTCGGCCGGGGTCGTGGACTGGGCGAAGACCGGGGCCGACAGCGTGGCGGCAACGGCGGCGGCGGCGGCGAGGCGGCTGATGCCCGCCAGGGTGAACAGCTTGTTCATCGTAGCTCTGCTTTCAGACTTACGTGTTTCGATTATCGGTCGATGCGAGATGATCAGCGCGCATCTTCAAGACGGAAGGTGAGCGGGACCATGCTCGGAATCCAGGCGCCCTGGGGCTGGCCATTGACGGTCGGCGGATCGCACTTCCACCGGCCACGCTTGGCTTCCTTCATCCAGGCATTATCCAGGCGTTCGTAACCGCTCGATTTTTCGATCGTGGCGTCGGAGATACGGCCTTCCGCGTTGCAATAGAGACGCATAACGGTCGTACCTGCTTCTTCCAGGCGGATCGACTGAGCGGGATACTCAGGCCGGTTCTTCGCGAGGCTCTTCACATCGATCTTGCCACCCGTCGGCGGTGCCGGCGGACGCTCGACAGGGCGTCCCGGCGGCTGGACCACCGGCGGACGCTCCGATACCGTCTGCTGGATCGCATTGGCCGCAGGCGGCGGCTGCGAGATCTGAATCTCAGGCGGCGGAATGAACGGCGGGGGTGGCGTATCGAACTTGGGCGGCGGGGGCGGCGGGGGCGTCTCCTCCGGCGGCGGTGCGATTTCCTCGATGATTTCCGTCTTGATCGGATCGGTCATCACATGGACGACCTTCTGAGCCAAGCCAGTAGCCAGCGCGTAAATCACCCCGACATGCAGGAGAATAACCACCGCGATGCCAACCAACCGCCCTGAACTCTGCGGCTGTTGCCGCCGATAAGACGATTGCGACAGGTAGGACATCGGTCGGTCACTCGATCCACAGGGGGATGGGGCTTCCGCCATAGCACACATTCAAGGTCAAGACATCCGCCGGTCTTGGTTAAAAGCCGGCTTTTTTAATCTTGACCCTCAGTGCGGGCCATGGGCCGCACCACCATCAGACCTTGAACCTGCCCGGTCGAGGGAAGGTCAGCGGCCCGCCGGTGTCACGGCATCGGAGGCGAGGGACTTTGGCCGTCTTTCCCGTTGCGGGGATGTCAGGCCGAAGCCAGTTTGGGGTTTTGTATCCGGGCGGATCAGGCACGACCAAACGCGATGCCCAACCGCCTTCTCTTTAACCGGCGAAAGCCGGCGGGCCGGTCGGGCAACGCCCGGCCTCCCTATGGCGTCCCTCTGGCGTCAAGCCAATGCGAAGGGCGCGCGCCACGTCGCTGCCACGCAGTGGCAGCGCGTAGAACAGGGCGATAGCAACGACGAGAAGGGTGGGCAGGGGGATGGGATCACCGCCGCCAGCCCCGCGTTCACGCTTGCCATGACCGACAGGACGGGAGAACGAGGCCGCAATCTCAACGCCGCGATCATGCGCAACATTGACGGGCAACGCCTGTCCGGTCGTAAAATTCGCGGTGGGCAGCTGGGGAATATTGGCCGAATGAGAGCTCGGCCCCCGGGGCAGCATACCGCCCAGGACCACCATGACCAGGAACAGAAGAGCGAGGAGCCCGTGGCCCCATCCGCGCATCATTCGTGTGTCGCCTCCACCAATCGGCACCAGGGCCGAACCGGAAGCGACACTCTCACAGCGTTGCGGTCAACACAATGCCCTAAAGCACCCGGCGGGCACTATTCTGCCCGCGATTGTGTGTAACGGGCGATCGTTCCCGCATAGGCAGACAGATCATATCCAGCGTCCGCCGCAGTCCGTAATATTGTTTCGCCATCGGCCGTCCCGGCTTTCGCTTCTGCGAGCGCCCACAGAATCGTGCAGCGCGTGCCCGACCGGCAATGGGCCAGGACGGGACCGGGTGCGGTGGTCAAGGCAGCACCGAAATCAGGCGCAACAAGCTCTAGCGTGGGGCCGGTGGCGGGCTGATGAATATAGGTGAGGCCCAGTTCACGGGCCAGAGCACCCGCCTGGGCGGAGGAGAGCTGTCCTGGCTCCTCTCCGTCCGGGCGGTTATTGATGATGGTGCGGAAACCGGCGGCGTGCGCGTCGCGGATATCCTGCTCCGTCACCTGCGGCGAGACCGACAGACCATCGACCAGAGGACGTACATCCAAAGCCATGTCGGCTCCGCCTAGTTCAGTGAAAACGAGCTACTAATGACCGACCGAAAAGGGCGAATTTGAGGCAGAGGCATCAGGCCTTTGGTGGAGGCTATCCTGAATCCGCCGCTTTTGTTCGCACCTGCGATGTATAAATAGGCAGGTTCTGCTGCGTCGCAACATGCGCTGATGCAACCCAGCCCGGCCCCGACAGTCGGACATGGCTCCTATCCGGGGATCAACCGGCAATGCGCAAGGGGTTGGTACCCTGGTCGACGATGCCGCGCGCCCGGCGGCGGATGGTGATCAGCAGGTCCAGCATGCGCTGACGCTGGTCCGGCGTCAGGTCGCGCAGCAGCATGTCATTGATGCCCTGGCGCTTGGGCTGCAGACCGCGCAGCATCTCCAGCCCTTCCGGCGTGACGCGCAGCAGCTTGCGGCGGCGGTCCTGCGGGTCGTCCTGCTGGCTGATCAGGCCCTTGCGAATCAGTTCCGTGACGGTGGCGGAGATATGCGGGCGGGACAGTCCGCGGGCCGATGCGATCTCGGAAGAGAAGATGCCGTCATGGCCGCGGGCCCCATCCTGGAA
>CALRNG020000249.1:0-5970 GCA_943369495.1 Rhizobium sp. Q54 | reverse complement strand
GTCGATCAAAAGCCCCTTTAACAACCAAGACAGCAAGGTGGCACGCGATGTCGAAGGGCTGGCGCTCTATCGCGGGGCCGATGGCACCGGCTATCTGATCGCCTCCAGCCAGGGCGATGCCCATGGCGATGTGAAGGCCCCCGATGCCGCCGGCCTGGATGACAGTTTCGCCATCTTCGAACGCGGTGGCCAGAACCGCTATCTGGGCAGCTTCAAGCTGACCGCCAATGGCGCCATTGATGCCGGCCAGGAATGCGATGGGGCCGAACTGATTTCCATCCCGCTGCCCGGATATCCGGCGGGCCTGCTGGTCGTGCAGGATGGGTACAACGACGACCTGAACGGCCTTAATGGCGAGCCGGAGGCCACCAATTTCAAGTACATCTCCTGGGCCGACGTGGTTGCAGCCCTGCCGCAGCTGACGGTGAAGGCAGGCGGATGGTCACCGCGTTAACGCTGGTCCACCACCGCCCTGAAATACACCAACGTCTCCGCCTCCAGCGCCTTGACCCAGGCGGTGGGCCAGTGGCTCAGTTTCACGATCACGGTGCGGCTGGCGGGGTCGATATAGATGTACTGGCCATGCACGCCCTTGGCCATGAAGGCGTCGCTGTCGGGCAGGGTCCACCAGAAATACTGGTAGCCCTGATCCCGGCCCGGCGATGCCGGTTCGGTGCCATCGGGCACTGTGGATTGGCGGACCCAGGCGGCAGGGACCACCTGCCGCCCATTGGCCCGTCCATTCTCCAGTATCATCAGGCCCAGGCGGCCATAATCGCGAAGGGTGGCGTTGAACCCGGCCCCGGCCCAGGCGCGGCCCGTGCCGGGCGGCCCGTCCAGAAGCCAGGACCCCGCCCGCTCCATCCCCGCCGGTTGCCACAGCTTGTCGGCCATATACGCGGCCAGCGGCTTGCCGGTTGCCCGTTCCAGGGCCCAGCCGACGACGCCCGTTTCCAGGGTTGAATAGTTGAAATGGCTGCCGGGCGGATGGTCGCTGCCGATGCGGGTGGCAAGGTCGGTGAAGCGCTCCCGTTCCGTTACGAAGCTGTTCTCATACAGCTCCGCCATCTGGCTCTTGGTGCCGGTGCCATAGGTTTCGGCAAAGGCCGCGCCGGATCGCATCAGCAGCGCCTGACGCAAGGTCACGCCGTCGTAACCGCTGCCCACCAGTTCCGGGACATAGCGGGTCAGCGGGTCATCGACGCTGGCAATATCCCCCTCCTGGATGGCGATGCCGACCAGGATGGAGGTGATGGATTTCGCCATGGAGAAGGAGATGAAACGGCTCTCCGGCCCGCTGTGATTGCGGTAGATTTCATGCACGATCCGCCCGTCGCGGATGACCAGTATTGCATTGGTGCGCGTGCGCTCCAGAAAGGCCGGTGTGTCATACTCCTGCCCCTCAAAACTGTAGGTGAGGTTGAGCGGCCGGATCGCTTCCGGCAGTTTCCAGACCTTGGCGCCCACCGGCACGGGGGCGGTCTCAAACATCTCCTCCATATGCCGGAAGGTCAGGCTGTTCAGCCCCTCCCCATATAGCACCCGGCGTATCTGCTGCTGCGATGGCGTCACTTCGGCGTGAACGGGACCGGCCAGCAGCAGCGACAGCAGCAAGAAGGGCAGGGGGCGGAACATGGGCGGTGGCCTTGAGGCGTCGGGGAGCCTTCCGCTCTACTAAGCCGCCCTGTTACCGTCAATCACCGCCTTCAGCTCCACCGATGGATCGGCGGCGCGGACGAGATCGATCGGCATGCCGCCCGTGATCAGGGCCTTGGCCTGGATGAAATCGCGGGCATTGTTCAGGCAATCGATGGCGATCAACCGCCCGCCGCGCAGATACAGGACGGAGAAGCCGGGGGCGGCGGCATTGCCGCGCACCTGCACCTGATCATAATCCATGGCCAGACCCACGGCCTGCATCTTCACATCATACTGGTCGGACCAGAACCAGGGCAGGGCCGCATAGGGCTTGTCATGATCCAGGATCGTATCCGCCGCCACCTTGGCCTGATCGACGGCATTCTGCACCGATTCCAGGCGGATGGCCCGGCCCGCAAAGGCATTGGGATGCAGGGCGCAGTCACCGATGGCCAGGATCGACGGGTCCTGCGTCCGGCACAGCGCATCCACCGCGACCCCGTTGGGGCAGGGCAGGCCGGCGAGCGCCAGCGGTTCGACATTCGGGATGATGCCGATGCCGACAATCACGATATCCGCCGGGATCACGCTACCGTCCGACAGTTCCACGCCCGACACCCGCCCCTCACCCCGCAGGGCCGATACCTGGGCCGACAACCGAATATCCACCCCGTGCCGCCGATGCAGCCCGGCATAGAAAGCGGACACGGGTGGTGAGGTGACGCGGGCCAGCAGCCGATCCTGCGCCTCCAGCACCGTTACCTCATGGCCGAGCGCGCGCAGCACCGCCGCCGTTTCCAGCCCGATATAGCCGCCGCCCACGATCACCACCCGCGCGCCCGGCACAAGATCGGCCTTCAGCGCGTCGATATCGGCGATGGTGCGGATGGCGTGTATGCCGGCCAGCCCCGCCCCCGGACAGGACAGAGGCCGGGGCCGCCCACCCGTGGCCCAAACCAGTTTGCCGTAGCCGACTTTCTCCCCGCCCGCCAGGGTCAGTGCCCGCGCCGCCCGGTCCACCTCTGTCACACGCCGACCGGTCAGCAGGGTGATCTGCTTCTCCGCCCAATATTCCGGTTTACGCAAGGACAGGCGCGCGGCGTCGCGCTTGCCGGCCAGATACTCCTTGGACAAGGGCGGGCGCTCGTAGGGGGCGGCATCCTCCACCCCGATCATCGCGATGGAGCCGGCAAAGCCACCCTGGCGCAGAGACTGCGCGCATTGCGCCGCCGCCTGTCCGGCCCCGGCGATGACGATATCGTAGTCGGTCTGGCCCATGGGTGCGGTCCTTCACGATGAAGACGTGGCTCTCCCGCTCCCGGCCACAGGCTGGCGGGATCGGGGTGCCATCTGTCGAGGATGCGCGGGGTTATTCCGCCGCGCGTTGCCCGGTCAGGGAGATATATTCGGCGAAGATATCGCCCTGTATCGTCGTGTGCTGGCGCAGACGGCGATAGGCGATTTCGGGGTCGCCCTGCTGCACCGCCTCCATGATGGCGGCATGGTCGCGCAGGTTTTCCTCTGCCCGGCCCGGATAGTTCAGCTGATAGCGGCGGTAGGGAACAAGCTGCAAGGCCAGCTTGTCGGTCATTTCCACCAGCACGTCATTATGGCTGCCCCAGACCAGCAGCTGATGGAACTTGCGGCTGGCCGCGTAATACTCGTCCTGGCGGCCTGCATTATAATGGTCTTCGGACTGCTTATGCACCTCGGCCAGCTTGGCCTTTTCCTCCGGCGACATGCGGCGCGCCGACAGCTTGGCGCACAGGCCCTCCAGTTCCGACATGACCTCAAACATATGGATCATGCGGCGGATATCCATGCTGGCCACCACGGCCCCCTGGCGCGGCCGCTTCTCCACCAGACCGGATTCCACCAGTTGCAATACCGCTTCGCGCACGGGCGTGCGGGAGACGCCGAAGCGGGTGGCGATCACTTCCTCATCCAGGCGCGAACCAGGACGCAGGCGGCCCATGAAAATGTCCTGTTCCAGGGACACACGCACATGTTCTGCATGCGTTACGTGTGTGGGCTTGCTCATCAATCCTCCGCCGCGCGGCACCCGCGCTTGGCCATTTCCGCTTCTCCCCCATGCCGCCGCAATCGCGGCCCGTACAGGGCGCCATCCCTGTCATGTATCGGTCATGGTGGACGACAAGTCAAGCCGTCGCAGCACGGATTGAATACGCAGAAGGCCACTCGTGCATACTTTACGAGCGCTGGGGCGACCGGGTGCATGGGCCGGTCTGGGTCGCGCACTGTGCTGAACGGGCTGAATCCCGCTTCATTCTTTGCCCCAGCTACCGGACTGCCAAACTTCCTGCACCAGCGCACAATTTCTTGCTTCGTATACATTGCGCGTCGTAAAAAAATATTATACAGTCCAAACCGTATCCAAAAATTGACGGCCCCGGACGTATATTTCGGAGCCTTGTATCCGGCGATGCCGCCGGAATGCCCAGAATGATCCGCCGTGAATGCGGATGACAGGAAAAGAGCCGCCGAAGCGCGGCGATCAGGGAGGATAAGTCGATGTCACGGAGATACCGTGTGGCAGGGCTGGGCCTGTGTGCCAGCGCGTTTGCCATGCTTGCAACCATGCCGGCCGCCACCGCGCAGCAGGCCCCCGCACCCGCCACGGAGGTGGCGCAGGCTGCCCCGGCACAGGCCATCGGTCTGGATGAGATCGTGGTGACGGCCAACCGCCGGCAGAGCAACCTGCAGGAAACGCCGGTGGCCGTGTCGGCCTTCACCCCGGCCATGTTCGACGCGGCCCCGCCCAAGGATCTGGGCGATATCGCGGCCTATGTGCCCAACTTCTCCGCCGCGCGTGTCACCGGCTTCAACGCCGCCTCCTTCGCCATGCGCGGTGTGGGGCAGGTGGACATCATCGTCTATTCAGAGGCGCCCGTGGGCGTGATGCTGGATGATTTTGTGATGCCCAGTGTGCAGAGCCAGCTGCTGGACACGTTTGACGTGGAGCGGGTGGAGGTGCTGCGCGGGCCGCAGGGCACGCTGTTCGGTAAGAACACCACAGGCGGCGTCGTCACCGTATACACAAAGAAGCCGTCCCTGACCGATCAGGCCGGGGAGGTGCAGTTCACCGCCGGCAGTTTCGGCACCCGCGCCGCCAAGGCCTCGGTGAACCTGCCGCTGGTGGAGGACAAGCTGGGCGTGCGTCTGGTCGCCGCCTATAACAAGTCCGATGGCTATTACAAGAACGGCGCCTGCTATGGCCCCGTGCCCGGCAGCAATGCGCGCGGCTGCGGTGATGGGTCCAAGGTTGGTGGGGACGATATTTTCAACGGTCGCGCCAAACTGCTCTGGAAGCCGGTGGAGAATGTCGAGGCGCTGTTCCAGGTGGAACGCGTGCGCGACAATTCCGACAGCGTGCCCGTTGTCAACACCACCCCGTCGGACAGCCGCTGGGCCTTCTACAATCTGGGTTTCAGCCAGGATGCCGGCGACCCGCTGGACCATGCCGGCATCACCAACCGCGATGACAGTCTGCTGAACATGTCGGACGGGCATCAGGTGGATGTTGATGGCTATTACAGCACCATCAACTGGAACGCCGACAAGGTCACGCTGACCTCTGTCACCGGCTGGCGCAAGCAGTACTCACAGCTGCCCAGCACCTATACGGGTGAGGTTGGGCCCATCTCCCTGTTCGATGCCAACCGCACTGACCTGCGCAAGACCTTCCAGCAGGAATTCCGCATGGCGTCCAACTGGGACGGCCCGGTGCAGATGGTGGCTGGCGGCTTCTATCAGAAGAACGACGTGAATTTCTGCGTGGCGCAGATCCTGGGCTTCCTGGACCTGTTCGGCGTGACCCTGCCATTCGGCACCTTCAACAACAACCCGCAGGTCCTGTGCAATCAGGAGCGCCAGAAGGCCTATGCCGCCTATGGCGACGTCACCTGGGAGGTCAATGACAAGCTGACCCTGATCGGCGGTGCCCGCTGGACCAAGGAAAAGAAGTCCTGGGCCGGGCGTAATCAGGTCTTCGTGCAGGCCCTGTCCGGCACCTTCGACCCGAACTTCACCTGGCAGAAGCTGGGTAATGTTTTGAATGCCGGTGATTTCACCAAATACCCGACCGGGGTGGTGCGCGACAGCGAGACCTGGTCGGAACCGACCTGGCGGGCCAGCGCCTCCTACAAGGTCACCGATGACCTGATGGCCTATGCCACCTATTCGCGGGGCTTCCGCTCCGGCGCCTATAATGACCAGACGGGCACCACCGGTGTGGCCATCCCCGCACAGGCGGCCCGGCCCACCAACCCGGAACTGGCCGACAGCTATGAAGCCGGTATCAAGACCGACTTC
>CALRNG020000248.1:0-5997 GCA_943369495.1 Rhizobium sp. Q54 | reverse complement strand
ATCGCCACCGAAGAAGCCTTCACCACGCCTGAACTGATCGCGGCTTTCCGTGAGGAACTGGTGGCGCCGGATGTCGATCCGGGCTTCCTCAGCCTGATCGGCTATTATCTGGACCATCCGGCCGAGCGGCCGCGCTTTGTCGCCAACGCCCTGATGGATCTGGGTGAACAGCGCATCGCGCATATGGATGAACGCGGCATCGACCGTCAGATCCTGGGCCTGACCGCGCCGGGCACCAACGTGATCCGCAATGCCGACCGGGCCACCATGGTGGCGGAGACGGCCAATGACCGGCTGGCCGAGGCCATCGCCAAGTACCCCACCCGCTTCAGCGGCATGGCCGCCTGCGCCCCGCAGAACCCCAAGGCGGCGGCGCGGGAGGTGGAACGCGCCATCGGCAAGCTGGGCCTGTCCGGCGTGTTGATCAACAGCCACATCCTGGGCGACTATCTCGACAATCCGAAGTTCAACGAGGTACTGGAAGCCATCGAGGCGATGGATGTCCCCCTCTATATCCACCCCAACACGCCGCCAGCATCCATGATCGGCCCCCTGCTGGCGGCCGGTCTGGACGGGGCGATCTTCGGCTTCGGCGTGGAAACGGGCATGCATGCGCTGCGCATGATCACGTCCGGCGCCCTGGACCGTTTCCCCAAATTGCAGATCATCATCGGCCATATGGGCGAGGCCCTGCCCTTCTGGCTCTACCGCCTGGATTTCATGCATGGGGCGGGCGTGCGCACCGGCCGCTATGAATGCATGAAGGCCCTGAAGAAGGGCAAGGTCTCGACCTACCTGCGCGAACATTTCCACATCACCAATTCCGGCGTCGCCTGGGAAGAGGCAATCAAGTTCACACAGAAGGTGATGGGCGAGGATCGTGTCCTCTACGCCATGGACTATCCCTACCAGTGCCCGGTGGAAGAGGTGATGGCCCTGGATTCCATGGACATGCCGCTGGAAGTGAAGCGGAAATTCTTCCAGACCAACGCGGAAAGGCTTTTCAAGATCAATCCGCCGCCAAAGGAGACGGCAATCCCCTGACATTCCCTTGCCGGCAAGGACGTATCGGAGAGGCTTGCGCCTGGATCTGAACCGCGCTGGCTTTGCAGAGGCATAAATTCAATCGTTACGCGGCCACGGCTTTGGTTTTCAGAGTTGCGTAGCCGTTGACCTCGCCTTCTGTGGGCGGAATGTTTCCGATTGGTTCGAGCCAGCGTCGGTTGTTGAACCAATCGACCCATTCCGGCCTTCAACAGTTCCAAGCACGGGGCCTTGCCGTCTCACGGCATGTTCTTCTTCCTCACCGTCCATTTCGGATCTTTGCACAGCGTGCAGTCAGCGCCGACAAAGGTGACGCTGGCCTTATCGATACCTTTCAGGTGCCAGTTCAGCCAGTCGATGACGGCTGAACCCATCACGCCGCCGCTCGCCTCTCGCCAGGTACCGCCATGCCCGGCATCCAGGTTGCCATTGAAAACGGGCAGGCTTTGAATGGTGTCGAAATCGGTCTCGGCGCTTTTGTAGGCCTGATCCTTTGGGCCGCCGATCAGATAAAGCACGGGGGTGTGGAGCTTGAGCAGGTCGGGCTCGGTGGCGGGCAGCACGCCGGCTGGTTGTCGGATCGTGCCATCGGGGTTGGGGATGCCCCCGCGGATGATGCCGCTGTTCAGGACGACCACGGTTGACACCCGTTTATCCCCGCCCGCCGCGATGGCCTGAAGCCCGCCGCAGCTCTGGCCCATCACGGCAATCTTCTTTGTATCGAGACGACCGAAATAGGGGCTGCCCTTGCGGTCATTCTCGGCAATCGCCCAGTCGATGGACCGGAACATCTGGTCGGTGTTGTTCTGCGTGCGCGGAAGGTCGCGCATGCTGGCACCGGACTCCAACGCCTGATTGATGGGACCGCCCGCCAGCACCAGATAGCCCTGAGCCGCAATCTCGGTCAGGAACGTTTTGAAGGCGTTGCCGATATCGGCACAGCCGCCATTCCCCCAGGCGATGATCGGCAACTTCCCTTTCACCACCGCCAGATTTGCCGGCCGATATACTGTATGTGCCGGCAGACCGGTATCCGCCTCCATGACCCCCAATGGGTTGGTGGGAGCCACCGGCAGTGGTGCCGTTTGCGCCATGGCTGTCAGCGGAAGCGACAATGCGAAGACAGCCGTTGTGAGAAGCATACGCTTTGTCATGTTCGGTGCTCCCATCAGAAGGACTTGCTGAGCTGGAAGCTCACGATCCGGCCGAACACGTTGGCCCCCTGCGGGTCAAAGGCATTGCCATTGGCCGACAGGACGATCGGCGGATTGCGGTCCATCAGATTGCGGACATTGACGGAGGCGCGCAGCCCATCCCCCCAGCTTCCAAGTTCAGAGAATTCGTAGCCCATCATCAGGTCAACCGTGACCCAGGCGGGCACCTTCTTGACCGGCAGGGTGACGCCGTTCACCGTGATAGGAATGTTGTTGGTGTAGGAGCCGACATAGTTGAGGGCGGGTGCCACCGTGTAGGGACCCATGTTCCAGGCGATGCCCGCCCGCCCGCGCTCGCTGATCGGCTGGTTCATCACGTCCAGGGCGCTGGTATAGCTGCCGGTGCTGGTCAGCTGCAGGTCATTATTCAGGATCTTGGTACCACTCAGGCTCAGCATCCAGTTGCTTTCGCCCGTTTCGAACCGGTAACTCAGCGTGATATCGATCCCGTCCTGCTTCACTGCCGCCGCGTTGGCATTGCGGGTGTCGGTGATCGCCTGGGCGGAGCAGAAATTGCTTTGATCGATCGTGACCACCGAGGGCCGGTTGAGCGCCACCAGATAGGCAGCGTTGTAGGTCGCGGGATTGCCATTGACGCAGGTCGATGGTTGTGGCGCCACCGTGATGTAGGGTGCGAACAGGGCCCGGTTGGTCTGGCTGGCGAGGAAGGTCGCGCCGAAGCCTTGCAAGCCAATGATCTGATTGGAATATTTGACGTTGTAATAGGTCGCCGACGCTCGCAGGCCGCGTAACCATTCCGGCTCGTAATCGAAGCCGACGGAGTAGCTGGTGGCCTTCTCCGGTGTCAGGTTGTTGTTGCTGCCGGTGACATTGACGACATTGCTGGTGCCTGCTGCCGTGTTCCCAGGCGGAAGGGCGCTGTCGCGGGCGGCATTGGCGATAGTCTCCAGCCGGACGCGGCTGAAAACTTCCGGATTGCTTTCGATGAGGTTGGGGGCGCGGAACGACCGGCCCCAGACGCCACGCAGCTTGACCCCGTCAGCGACACCCCAATTGACCCCGAGTTTCGGGTTGGTGGTGGTGCCCACATCGGAATAACGTTCCGTCCGGACAGCCAGATTGAAATCCAGGCTCTGCATGAGCGGAATACCGGCCTCCGCCCCGACCAGCGGCAGGTAGATTTCGGCATAGGCGGCGCGGATATTGCGGTCGGCATCGGCCAGGGGCACGTCGGAGGACGCCTGGACACCGATGGCGCTGCGCCACTGGGTCAGTTCCAGATAGCTGGCGCCGACCGCAGCCTTCACGGTGCCGGCCGGCAACTCGAACAGCGGGCCGTCGAACCGCAGCGTATATTCCTGCAATGTCGATTTATTGCGGTCGAATGCGGAGGGCAGGATCGTGCGCAGCACATCCTGCGCGGCAGGCGCGGAACTGAACGGGTTGTAGGTGCCATTGTCCAGCGCGCGCTGCAGCGCCGTGGCGCTGACATTATTGTTCAGTTCATCAATACAGTTGGCGCAGTTCTTGTTGCGCGAATAGTTAGCAATGAACTGGGCGACCCAGTCATTCGTCAGGTCGGCGCGCAGATTGCCGCTGAT
This sequence comes from Rhizobium sp. Q54, assembly GCA_943369495.1. GTDB lineage: Bacteria > Pseudomonadota > Alphaproteobacteria > Azospirillales > Azospirillaceae > Niveispirillum. The sequence goes on along the minus strand of CALRNG020000248.1, from coordinate 2,177 downwards.
CTGGGTCTGCTCGTCGGTGATGTTGGTCTCACCAACCCCAATATCCTTGTAAAGCGAGAAGACCACTGTCTGCCGTGCGCCCGGCGCCACGCCCGGCACGCCTTGCACATAATGTGGGCTGGTCGTGGGCAGGGTACGCACCCCGGATTGCGGATAGCTGTACAGCGTGCTGTCCCGCTTATTGTAGAAGGCCAGAACATTGGCCGTCAGCCAGGGGGTGACCTCCTGCCGGGCTGTCATGGAGACCTGGTTCTTCACGGTCTTGGGCAGGTAGGATGTGTAATCCGCCTGGTCGGCCAGGTTCGGCTGGTTCAGCAGAAGCTGGCCCGCCGTAATGCCCGTGCCGCTGGACCCCACGGGAACGCCATAAAAGTCGAAGCGCCCGGCGGTCGGCACGGCGGGATTGTTGGTGGCGCGCGGAACAACGATATTGCCGGGTGTGCCGGCAGTGGCGTTGTTGGTGCGGATGCGGGTATCCGGCCCGCCCAGCGATCGCAGGTCCTGGCGCAGATAGGGGCTTTCCCCCTGCATCATCATGCCCCGTACATCATGATCGAAGGCGACCACGATGTTGCCGCTGTCCCAGGCATGGCCGCCAATGATGCTGCCGCCCGATTGCTCATAGCCGTCGGTAAAGCTGTGGCGGCCGGTGACCTCAACCCCCGTGAAGTTCTTGCGCGTTACATAGTTGATGACCCCCGCCACCGCATCGGAACCATAGATGGCTGAGGCACCATCGGTCATGACGTCGATCCGCTCAATGGCGGCGACGGGCAGCTGATCGGCCTCGGTGAAGGAGAAGACGTTACCGGACGGGGCGACCCGATTACCGTCGATCAGCAGCAAGGTGGCGTTGCTGCCCAGGCCACGGATATTCACGGAACGACCGCGCTGGATATTGCCGCCGGCATTCTGTCCCACCCGGGGTGCATCATCAAAGCCCAGACCCTGAAGCTGTGGCAACTCACGCACGACATCAACGGGGGAGTTGCGGCCAGTCGCGGCCAGATCTTCACGCGAGACAGTAACGGTGGAGGCGCCGACGGCTGCGATCCCACGGATGCTGGTGCCGATGACAACGACTTCTTCGATTTCCTGCAAGCTTTCGACAGGCGGGCTGGCCGGCGCCTGATCTGCTGTGGTGGCGGGTTGCTGCTGACGGGCGGGAGTCTTCACCACTTCCTGCGCCACAACCGGCACCCCGGCCATCGCGATCAAGGCTAGGCCGATCGCACTTCCGGCAAGCAGACGCACTTCATCCTTTGTTGTTGGCTTACGCATCGTCACCTCCCTGGGATTGGCCCGGATACTGCGCTACGCGGGCCTATTTTGTTATAAGGCATATCATATTTGAATAGCACTGCAAGCGCTTTCATAAGTGATTTGTGAGCGCTTGGGGCAGCGGAGTTGTTGTGGATCAGCCGAGCGACGGTTGTTTTGACAGCAGCAGGAACAATGTCCCGCCCAGCAGCACGCAAACGGCACTTCCAATGAGGAAAGGCACGAAACTGGGCGAGTAGCCCAGCATCAGCGACAGGATTGGCCCGCCGGCGGCACCGGCTGCCACGATGCCGGCTGTGATCAGGCCAAAGACCGTGCTGTAGACATCGCGCGGGAACCAGCCGGCCGCCAGATAGGCCCCGATATCCTGTTCTGCACCTTGGCTGAGGCCTATCAGCCCCACGGCCAATATGAAGGGCCAGAGGCCATCGGGCTGCAACGCGATCAGGGCGAAGCCAAGGCCCGGCAAGCCCATGCCAACAGCGGCAACGATATGTGTTGGGAACCGGTCAAGGGCCAGACCACAGGCAAACCGTCCCGCGATGACGCCGATGGCATAGAGCGAGATCAACCATGCTGCCTCGGCGGATCCGATACCCAGGCTGACCAGCATGGGCTTGAACTGATAGCCCGTAACAATGGATGGCAGGTTGCACAGGAACATGCCGCCCAGGATCGCCCAGGCGGCGGGTGACCGCAGGACCAGCCCGTACGCCCTGGCCGTTCCCGTGCGGGTGGCACGGGTGGTTGCGTTGCCGGCCCCGTCTGCGGGGAGCAGGGCAAGGGCCAGTAGACCCAGCAGGGCGGTAATGCCGGCCAGGGCCAGGTATCCGCTGCGCCAGCCATCGTCCGCAATGATACGCGTCAGGATCGGCGACAGAACCGCACCAACAGCC
>CALRNG020000247.1:0-6020 GCA_943369495.1 Rhizobium sp. Q54 | reverse complement strand
GGAAGCCATTGCCCATGATGAAGGCCTGCACCCCCACCGACCACAGCTTCGTTTCCGCATCAAAGCGCACATAACGCTCCGACTCCAGCGAGGTCAGCAGGCGGTGAGTGGTCGACGCCGCCAATCCTACGGCATTGCCAACCTCCGTCAGGCTGGCGCCGCCGCCATCGGCCTGGGCCAAGTGGTTCAGGATGGCGATGGCACGCCCCAGGACCTGGACATTGCTGTTGCGTTCGGGGCTGCCAGTGGCGGTTTTGGACATGGTGGTTCCGGCGGTTGCTGACCTCAATCTAGCGACATTTCCGCATCGTGGAAAGACTTCCATTCTCTGTTGCGTGGCAACAAGGGCGCTGATAGGGGTGAAGAAACAACTGCCGCCGCCAGGGAAGGTCCGCGTCCATGTCCGCCACCGTCAATGTCCACGGCCTGAAGGTCGATGCCGAACTGCACCGCTTCATCGAAACCGAGGCCCTGCCCGGCACGGGCGTGGAACCGGACGCCTTCTGGTCTGGCTTTGCGGCCCTGTTCAATGATCTGGCTCCCGTGAACAAGCGCCTGCTGGACCGGCGTGAGGCGTTGCAAGCCAAGATCGACGGCTGGCATGTCGCCCGGCGCGGGCAGGATATCGACGCACACGCCTATGAGGCGTTCCTGCGTGACATAGGCTATCTGGTGCCGGAGGGGCCGGATTTCACCATCACCACGGCCAATACCGACCCGGAAGTGAGCCAGGTGGCCGGGCCACAGCTGGTGGTGCCGGTGATGAACACCCGCTTCGCCCTGAATGCTGCCAATGCCCGCTGGGGCAGCCTGTATGACGCGCTGTATGGGACCGACGCTCTGGGCGATGTCGGGACACCAGGGGTCAAGGGCTATGACCCCGTGCGCGGGGCTGCTGTCATCGCCAAGGGGCGCGACGTGCTGGACCGCGCCGCCCCGCTGGCCGCCGGCAGCCATAAGGACGCCACCGGCTACCGCGTTGCCGATGGCGTGCTGTCCGTGACGCTGGCCGACGGGTCGGTCACGGGGCTGGCCAACGCCGCACAGTTCAAGGGCTATAACGGCGATGCCGCCGCCCCTACCCATATCCTGCTGAGCCATCACGGCCTGCATCTGGACATCGTCATCGACCGTTCGCACCCGATCGGCAAGACCGATGCGGCGGGCATGGCTGATATCGTCCTGGAATCGGCCCTGACCGCCATCATGGATTGCGAGGACAGCATCGCCGCTGTCGATGCCGCCGACAAGGTCACCGTCTATCGCAACTGGCTGGGCCTGATGAAGGGCGACCTGACGGCGACGTTTGAAAAGGGCGGGCGCAGCATGGATCGCGCGCTCAACCCTGACCGCACCTACATCGCGGCCGATGGCGCCGGTACCGTGACGCTGCACGGCCGCTCCCTGCTGTTCATCCGCAATGTCGGGCATCTGATGACCATTGATGCCGTTACCTTCGCCGATGGGTCCTGGGTGCCGGAAGGTATCCTGGATGGCATCGTCACCAGCCTGATTGCCCTGCACGACCTGCGCCGCACGGGCGGCCTGTCCAACAGCCGGGCCGGGTCGGTCTATATCGTGAAGCCGAAGATGCATGGGCCAGAGGAAGTGGCCTTTGCCAACCATCTGTTCGACCGGATTGAGGATGTGCTGGGCCTGGCCCGCCACACCCTGAAGATCGGCATCATGGATGAGGAGCGGCGGACGACGGTCAATCTGAAGGAATGTATCCGCGCCGCCAAGGATCGGGTCTGCTTCATCAATACCGGCTTCCTGGACCGTACCGGTGATGAGATGCACACCTCCATGCAGGCCGGCCCTATGATCCGCAAGGCGGACATGAAGTCATCCGCCTGGATCAGCGCCTATGAGAACTGGAACGTCGATAACGGTTTGGCCGCCGGCTTCCGGTCCCATGCCCAGATCGGCAAGGGCATGTGGGCCATGCCCGACCGGATGGCGGAGATGCTGAAGGTCAAGGTCGGCCACCCGATGGCCGGCGCCACCACCGCCTGGGTCCCCTCACCCACCGCCGCGACCCTGCATGCGCTGCATTATCATCAGGTCGATGTGGGGGCCCGGCAGGCGGAGCTTTCCACCCGTCCGCGCGCGAGCCTGCGCGACATCCTGACCATCCCGCTGGCCCGTGGCATCAACTGGTCAGAAGCCGAGATCAATGAGGAACTGGAGAACAATGCCCAGGGCATCCTGGGTTATGTGGTGCGCTGGGTCGATCAGGGGATCGGCTGTTCCAAGGTGCCCGACATCCATAATGTCGGCCTGATGGAAGACCGCGCCACCCTGCGCATCTCCAGCCAGCATATCGCCAACTGGCTGCTGCACGGCATCTGCACCGAGGCGCAGGTGATGGCCGTCATGAAGCGGATGGCCACGGTGGTGGACAAGCAGAATGAAGGCGATCCCGCCTATCGCCCCATGGCGCCTGATTTCGACAGTTCCATCGCCTTCCAGGCGGCCTGCGACCTGGTGTTCAAGGGCGTGGAACAGCCCAGCGGCTATACCGAACCGCTGCTGCATAAGCATCGCCGGGCGCTGAAGGCAATGGTGTGAAGAGCCTTGCCGGGCATTGATTTCGGCATCAAGTGGTGTTGAAATCAATGCCTGAGGACAGGAGAGCGGTGATGCGGACGACGATTGCGTTATTGCAGGCGGCGTTGCAAACACTGATTGCGCGAAAGGCTGCTCTCCGTTTGGCGCAGCTTGGTGGCAGTGAACCGCAAATGACGGCCCCGCCCCGTCGGCGGCCAAAGTAATTCTGGTCAATGCTAAAGCGGATACACGCTGACGGGAATCGCTTCTTCCTTCGTCATCCCGGCATTCGCCGGGATGACGAAATGAGCCTAGACAAACCGGTCTAAATTTACATCATTCAACACGAACTGACTTCACGCTCACTTGATCATCCGCAGCAATTCCTTGAACTCCGGTCGGTCATAGCGTTCCAGCCATTCGAACAGCACCATTTCGACCGTGACCAGTTCCACCCCGTGGAAGCGCAGCCGGTCGAGGGCGGCCTGTTTGTTGGCCGGTTGCCGAGAGCCGGCGGCGTCGGTCACCACCGAGACGCGCAGGCCCAGGGCCTTCAGCCCCAAAGCCGTCTGCAGCACGCAGACATGCGTTTCCGTCCCGGTCAGCAGCACCGTACCTCCCGCGGCGGCCCAGGCCAGGAAATCGGCCTGCCGCGCGGCAGAAAAGTGCGACTTGCCAAAGCTGCGATGGATCAGGGCGGCGAGCGCCGAGGTCGTGGGGCCGATGCCGGCGGGGTTCTGTTCAGTTGCCGCCACGGGGATGCCCAGGCGGTTGGCTGCCGTCACCAGCTTTATGCAATTGGCCACCACCGCGTCGGCGCCATCGATGGCGGCCAGCAGCCGATCCTGCACATCGATAATCACGAGCCGGCTGTCGGTGGACAGCAGCAGGTTCGGGGGTGCCGTGTCGGTCATCACAGGGGCCTCCGCTAACAGCCATGCGATGCAGCATGTGCGGTGGATCACTTTCCGGCAAGCGGGGATCGCCGATCCTGCTTCCATGCTTTTGCACCGCAACAAAGGAGGCGGCGATGGGCCGCTTGATCCTGGTTCTGATCCCGATCTTCCTGCTGGCCGCCTGTGGTGGTCCGCAGGCCGTCAGTCCGCCGCTGGCCGTGGCCGATGAACATCCGCATTTTGCCAATTGCGCCGCCTATATCCAGGCCTCCATGCCGCTCAAGGGAGCAGAACAGGCGCGCGCCGATGCGCTGGAACGCTGTCTGGAACGCAACGGCAATTCGCGCCAAGTCGCTACCCGGCTGTGATGACCCTGGACGGATGGCCTGCCCGTACTACATTGTCAGCCTGAACGTTCCTTTTGCAGGTGCATCATGGGTGACAAGGTAACGACCCTGGGCCGACGGGCCATGCTGGCGCTGGTCGGTGGTCTGGCGATGATGGGGGTGATGGGCATGACCGGTACCGCGCAGGCGGCCAACGCCTATGATTTTGGCTTCACCGCCATCGAGGGCAGCCCTCTGAAATTTGACGCCTATCGCGGCAAGACCGTGCTGGTGGTCAATACGGCCTCCATGTGCGGATACACCCCGCAATATAAGGGCCTGCAGGCCCTGTGGGAGAAGTATAAGGACAAGGGTCTGGTCGTGCTCGGCGTGCCGTCGAATGATTTCGGCGGGCAGGAGCCCGGCAGCGCCAAGGAAATCAAGGAATTCTGCGAAGTCAACTTCGCCATCGACTTCCCCATGACCACGAAGGAACCGGTGAAGGGCCCCAACGCCCACCCGATGTACAAGTGGCTGGCCGAACAGAAGGGCGAGCCGAAGTGGAATTTCCACAAGTACCTGATCGGCACCGATGGCAAGCTGATCGAAGCCTATGGCTCCAAGGTGGCGCCGGATTCGCCGGAGCTGGCAACCGCCATTGAGAAAGCGCTGCCCAAAGGCTGACGGCTGCATTTCCGGCCCCTTGTAATTGTCTTACCGGCTGGGTTAGGGTCGGGCGACCGTCTATCGGGCGGGCCCGCCCCATCCTGTTGATTTGCCTGGGAAGAGATGAGCTACGGCCTCTACGATCATCGCCGCCGCTACCGCCGTCGCATCTGGGGCCGTCTGGGCCAGGTTGCTCTTGTGCTGGTCCTGCTGGGCGGGGTGGCGGGCTTTTCCTACCTCGTCGGCGTTGAGCAGCTGAAATCGCGCGAAGGCTCCATCCAGGAGGAGCTGGCGAATATGACGGCGGCCAAGGAAAAGGCCGAACGCCGCGCCCAGCAATTGCAGCAGATTGCCCAGACCCAGGAAATCCGCGCCAACGAGCTGGAAATCCGCCTGCAGCGTGAGGTTCCGGGCGGTGAACTGGCCAAGATCACCGAACTGGTGGCCCGCAAGCTGGCCGAGGGGGTGAACCCCGAACGCATGGTCTTTGTCATTGACCAGACCAGCAACCCGCGTTCGTGCGCTCTGCCCGACACCAAGCGATTCGTGTTGCCGACCCCGATCTACAAGGGATCGAACACCCAGGTGGCCTTTGCCGATGGCGCCATCATCGTAACGGGCGAAGGCGTGCCGGCCCGCAATGATGGTGGTAACCCGGAGGCCTGGTACGATCCCACCAAGCCCGTCAAGATCCGTTTCACCGACGCCACTGGCAAGGTGGACGAGGTGAATGGCGTCCTGCCCCTGACCCACAATGTCATTTCCAGCGATAAGGAAGTGCGCCTGACGGTGGGCGCCGGTGCCCGGTCCTTCGTTGAGGTGACGGGCGAGGTCTGCCGCTTCCCGTAAGCAGCGGGGGTGTTGCCCCGCCGTCCATGTCCGAAAACCGCGAGCCGTCACGGGCGGCCCGTGGCAGGATCGGGACATGGAAACGCTCGACCCCACCGCCTGCTACCGCGCTGTTGAAACCAGGGATGCCCGCTTTGACGGGCGTTTCTTCACGGCGGTGCTGACCACCGGCATCTACTGCCGCCCCATCTGTCCGGCGCGCACGCCCAAGGCAGAGAATTGCCGCTTTTACCCAACGGCGGCCGCCGCACAGGAGGCAGGGTTCCGGCCCTGTCTGCGCTGCCGACCCGAAGCCGCACCGGACCTGGCCGTCTGGCGCGGCACCTCCAACACTGTCTCCCGTGGGCTCTCACTGATCGCTGAGGGGGCGTTGGATGGGGAGGAGGCGAGTGTCGACGCCCTGGCCGGACGGCTGGGCGTGGGAGAACGGCAGTTGCGCCGCCTGTTCAAACAACATCTGGGCGCCAGCCCCATTGCGGTGGCGCAGACGCGACGCGTGCTGTTCGCCAAACAGCTGCTGCATGAGACGGCGCTGCCCATGGCGGAGGTAGCGCTAGCGTCGGGCTTCGGCAGCATCCGGCGCTTCAATGAGACCTTCCAGTCGCTCTATGGCCGGCCCCCGCGTGAACTGCGCCGGCAGGCCATTGCGTCCGATCGGGCAGAGGGCAGTGTGGCGCAGGATGGGGTGATCCTGCGCCTGCGCTACCGCCCGCCCCTGGACTGGCCCGACCTT
>CALRNG020000246.1:0-6038 GCA_943369495.1 Rhizobium sp. Q54 | reverse complement strand
GCCCTGACCGGCCTCGCCAACCGTCGCCACCTGGACCATTCGCTTTCCCAAGAGGTGTCGCGCGCTGCAAGGCTTGGAAAGTGCGTGTCACTGGTCCTCATCGATATCGACAACTTCAAGGCCTATAACGACCGCTATGGGCACCTCGCGGGCGACCGGTGCCTTTCGCGAATTGGTCAGGTGGTCCGCGACGCCGCGCGGCGGGCCGGCGATATGGCAGCCCGCTACGGTGGCGAGGAGATGGCATTGCTGCTGCCGGACACCGACGGTGCCGGAGCGGCAAGGATCGCCGAGACCGCCCGCCAAGCCATCGAGGCACTCGGGCTTTTTCACGACGGCAACCCCGAGGGCAGCGGCTTCGTCACCGCAAGCTTCGGCATCGCCACGCTTGATCCCACGCCGCTGGAGGGGACCGAGACGCAGGTGCTGGCGCTGCTCGGCAGTGCGGACGCGGCGCTGTATGAGGCCAAGGCCGATGGTCGCAACCGTGTCGTCGGGCCCGGTAGCCGTGTCGCTGCCTAGCCCCGCGGCCCGGTCGGATGGGGCCGGAGAAAAGTTACGTCCCAGACGGGGTCGACAGTTGGCCGACAAGTGACCCACATTGATGCATTTCAAACCCTTCATCCGACGACGCTGAAAAAGTGAAGGGCGATGCCGATCAAGGCACAAGCCCCGAGAAGCTTGGCCATGCCCACTTTGAACCGGAAGACCGCGACGATGGCGCCGGCTGAGAGGACTAATGCCGCTGAATTCAAGCTCTCCCACTGGGGCCAGTCGAGTTGAATTGGCCCAAAGGACAAGGAACGCAGGTCCTGGAACATGGTGTGCAGCGCGAACCAGATCGCTAGGTTGAGGATCACGCCCACGACGGCTGCTGTTACGGCTGCTAGGGCGCTGGTTACCGCGCGATTGCCACGCAGCGCTTCGATCCAAGGCGCCCCCAGGAATATCCAGAGGAAGCAGGGCATGAAGGTCACCCAGGTGGTGAGGATGGCTGCCAGGGTGCCTGCAACAAAGGGATTGAGGGAGCCGGGGTTGCGGAAGGCGCCCATGAAGCCTACGAACTCCACCACTATGATCAGCGGTCCTGGCGTCGTCTCCGCCATTCCCAGACCATCCAGCATCTCCCCCGGCCGCAGCCAGCCGAACGTCTCGACCGCCTGCTGCGCGACATACGCGAGAACGGCATAGGCGCCGCCGAAAGTCACTACCGCCATGTGGCTGAAGAAGGTGGCGATCCGGCTGAATGTATGATCAGGACCAAGGATCAGCAGCAGGGCGGCAACCGGGATCAGCCAGAGGGCCAGGAAGATGCCGGCCATCCGCAGCGACCAGGCTGCCGACGGGCGTGCATGGTCGGGGACATCCTCGCCCAGCACCGTGTCCTTGTCAGCGACGGCGAGACCATGGCCGCCGCCGTGGCCGCCGCCCTGGAAACCCGCAAACCCATACTGGCCGGCCACCCAGCCGATGATTGCGGCTGACAGAATGATCAGCGGAAAAGGGACACCGAGCGCGAAGATGGCGACGAAAGCTGCGGCCGCAATGGCAACCATAGCATTCCCGCGCAGCGCCCGGCGGCCGACGCGCACGACCGCCTGCAGGACGATGGCGAGCACGGCGGCCTTCAATCCGAAGAACAGGGCGGAGACCCAACCGACCTGGCCGTAGGCAGCATAGAACAGGCTCAAGGCCAGGATGGAGAGGAAACCGGGCAGCACGAACAAGCTGCCGGCCACCAGTCCGCCGGCCGTGCGATGCAGAAGCCAGCCGATATAGACGGCCAGTTGCTGTGCCTCCGGTCCCGGGAGCAGCATGCAGTAGTTCAGGGCATGCAGGAACCGCTTCTCGCCGATCCAGCGTTTCTCTTCCACCAGGATGCGATGCATCACGGCGATCTGTCCCGCGGGACCGCCGAAACTCAACGCCGCGACACGGACCCAGGCCCACGTCGCTTCAGCGAATGTCGGATAGGCAGGCCGCTCGCGGACCGGCGTGTCGCCTGCCCGGATTGTACTTTCCATGCTCATCACGCCCCCCGCTGTCCCGGCCCCGGCCAATAATGGGTTTCGTCACCGGCGTCGCGGCACCAGCGGTACAAGGCGTCATAGACCAGCATCGCGGCCTCAACCTGCGCAATGTCGTCCCGGTACATGCGGGACAGGCCCAGGGCCACGGCCAGAAATCCGGCGGCCTGGGGGGCGATGTCCAGTCGCGCCGTATCGGCGCCGCGGATGATGGTGGCCAGCCGCGACAATGCAGGTGAGGTCAGTCCGAACCGCTCGACCATCACATCGAACGTACAAAGCTCGCCCCGGTGGCTCCATTCCACCCCCTCCACATCGAAGGGAGTGGCGGCGAACCGCTCGGCGACGCCGACGACTTCCTGAGCGGATACAAACAGGAAGACGGCGTCCGGATCGACGAAACGCCGAATCAGCCAGGGGCATGCAGTACGGTCAACCTTCGGCCGGGATCGCGTCACCCAGCGGGTGCCTTCATGGCAATGCGTTCCCGGAATGAAACCCAAGGGCACCAATGGTCCTCCGGAATCGCGCCAGGCCTCGAACCCACCTTCCAGGCTTTCCGCCTGAACACCGAGATGGCGTAGATAGGCGGCGGTACCCTGGGCGAGCTTGCCGCCCGCCTGGCAGGTGACAATGACGCTGCGACCGGCCAGGCTCTTTCCCCAGATGGCCACTTGATCATGGGGTCGGTGCCGGGACGCGGGCAGGGTACGCGGGTCCGCCGCGACATCCGCATCGGTGCGGACATCAATCAGGACCGGGCAGTCTGGTAAACCGATCAGACGTAATAATTGCGACGTGGAGATTTCTGTGTACGCGGGCATGCCAAGCCATCCCTGGTTCGGGGTGTAACGGTATTGGGCATGCCGCCTCACGGGGCTACCGGAAGGCCCCTGTACCGCATTAGAAGCATGACGCGCGCGACAGTGTCAACCACAGGGCCAGTTTCCCCCCTGATGGGACGGCTTTGGATAAGGAGCTGAAAGAAATCAAAGGAGGAACATCGACAAGGTTCCGCTGTTCCACGAAGACCCTTCCTGGGATGTACCGAGGTCGATCATGTCGCATTTCCTTGCGGAAACCTCATCTCACAATGCAAGCCCCTACTTACTTGCCTTGCGCCAAGCCGGGAGGGGCGGCCAGCGCCAAACCATCACCCGTATCGCCCTGGGCGAATTGGATGTCGAGTTCTGCTCCACGGCGCACTCCCTTTGGGCGCTCATTCGGCGCCGGGGTAAAGGAGGCCTGGCCCTGCGTGTGGCCTATATCCCGGCGTTAACATTTGCATGTGACATGGCGGAGGCGGCGCCCGGTGAGACTGCCCGGCTGACCGTGGCCAGCGCTATCGGCCAACATCTGATCATCTTCCGCGCGGGCGGGCTCGCCCTTGACCACTTGCGTGTGACGGTTCGGTTCAAACCAACTGTGCCGCTGCTGATACCCTTCATGCCGCGCGATCTCTATCCACTGGGTGCGGACGACGGTCCGCTGGCAGCCACGGGACGTGTGGAAGCAAGCCAGAGGGGGTTGAATGCCGGCCTTCTCTATTTCCACATCGACGAACCGGATTTCGGCAATGTTCTTTACTTTCAGAACCTGACAGCACTCAGCGAATATTATCGCGCTACGAAGACCACGCCGGACAAGGCCGTCGGCGGCTTATGGCCGGAGCTGGGCCATCTGCTTCCTACGCCACCGCAGAATGGCATACCCTCGCCGAACCCGCTGCCGGCTGGGCAGGAGGTGACGTTATCGGACGCCATCCTGGTTTTCCGCCGCGACGTTCCCGCCGGTGAACGTGCGTCCGCGCGGCAGTTCCTTCAGATGCTGGGCGTCGCGTACAAGATGCTGGACCTTCCGCCCGCCGGTTACCGGGACTGGGTCGACCGGGCCGAGCGGACCGCGCGGGACCTCGACACGGCGCCGGAGGCGACGATTGAGCACTACGGCCACCGCTACATCCATCCCTACACCGCTGCGGAATACCCCGATATCATGGTGCAGATGTCGATCATCGCGGCACTTCACGACTGGGGGAAGTGGCGGGGGGAGCCGCACCCGCTTGAGGCGGAGTTCAAAGCCGGTCTGGAGAAGTTCTACGATCCCGAGCTGAAGACTCTGCGCCGCTACCTCCCCAACGTTGGCGACGACAAGAACGCCGACGCTGTCGACAGCTGGTATCTCTACCACCCGATGCTCAATCTCGGGATCCTGGCCCTGGACGGCGATGGATATGCGCGAGACCTGTTGATGCGGTCGATTGATTTTGGGATCAAGGCCGCCCACCATTTCAAGTATAAATGGCCGATCCAGTACGACGTCAGGGACTTTTCTGTCATCACCGAAACCGCAGAGGCCGATGGAAGGGGCCAGACGGACGTCGGCGGCATCTACCCGGATTCGTCACGGGAATTTTTTCGGCTGGGAAAATCGGTCGAATTTGACCTCCGGCGCCGGGTTGGGGATGCGATTTTTCGGGTCCGGGTTTCGCGCAAAACCGAGACGAAACCCCGCATCGACATAATCCCGCAAAAAACAACCAAAGGAAGAAAATCTTGTTGGGCGTGGGCGTACCTCATCCATCCCTTCGATCGGGCGCTGCGATCAGGCGGCAGGTTTTCGTTCGCTGGAAGCAGAGGAAGTCAAGGTGAGGCCATGGCGCGCCAGGCGGTGAAGAAGATGTGCTGGACAGGGCAGGCGTCGGGCATGGAAATCCGGATCCGCCGTACCGAGGTGATCACCCGGGCACCGATTTTCAGCAGCTTCTGCCGGATGGTATGGGGGGCGGCCTTGGCCAGGTCGGTGGCTTGCAACGCCATGAGGCGCAGTTGCGTCATCAGCACATAGGCGAAGCCGGCCAGGATCAGCCGGGTCTGGTTGGTTTTGAAGGCATGGGCCGAGGCCCGGTATCCGAAAAGATCAAGCTGGCAGTCCTTGATCCGGTTCTCCATATCGCCGCGCGGGCAGTACAGCGCCGTGTAGATCGTCCGGGCCAGCCGGTCGCGCGGCGGCTTATCCCCTTGGCTTTCCGCCCTGTCGCGGGCTTGGGCCATGGCCTCGATGACAGAAGGCGCGTTCCAGTCCAGAGAGGTGACCAGAAACCGGCAGCTTTGTTCCGTCTGCGACCGGTGCAGCACCTTGGCGATCACGTGGCGGGGCCGGGTCCAGCTGCCCGAGCGGGTCTGGTGATGGAAATCTCCGAACAGTTCCGCCGTTTCGCCCGTGGCCAGGAATTCCATCGCCGCGCGTGAGCGGATCTTGCGGGCCTTATGCAGCAGATAGTCGTTGCGCGGCAGGCCGAAAATATAATCGACGCCGTTGGCCTCGCACCAGTTCATCAGGTTCGTGCGCGCGAACCCGGAATCCCCGCGCACCAGGATGCCGACCTTGGGCCAGTGGCGGCGGATGTTGCCCACCACCCGCTTGATCGCTGCCTTGGCCCCCTCGGCACCATCCACATTGCCGGGGCGCAGCTTGGAGAGCAGCAGATGCGGGCCACGGTAAATATAAAGCGGCAGAAAGCAGCGATGCTCATAATAACCGTGAAAGAAGCCGCCCTGCTGATGGCCATGCGTTTCAATATCCGTCGCGTCGATATCCAGGATGATCCGCTCCGGCGCTGTCGCGTAGCTGCCGGTGAACAGCTCGACATACAGATCCTGCAGACGCGACGGCTGAGCGGTGAATTTGTGATAACGCCGGTCGGCCTCCTCGAAACTCCGCTCCAGCCGACCCAGCGTCGAACTCCCGGCCAGCGCCGGCAGCGGCGCGCCACCCGGCAACCGGGACCTGGCCGCCGCCGTCACCTTCAACAGCGGATCGTGGCACATCCGGTCGTGATCGTTGAGGTCTTCGTATCCCAGCGCCATGGCGATGACCCGCTGAGCCAGCAGATCGGCCAGCGGATGCGTCACCTGCATATGGTTGCGCCGGTCGTCAAAGCACGCCGCCATCCGCCCAAACAAATTCAGCCGCCCGGCCACCTCACGCAACAGCAGCCCGCCCGCATCC
>CALRNG020000245.1:0-6066 GCA_943369495.1 Rhizobium sp. Q54 | reverse complement strand
CTGGTGGGTGGCATTGTCAGCGCCTATCCGGGCGCCTTCCTGTCCACGGCCCTGGTCGCCACCAAGGACCAGTTGCTGATGGTCCAGACGGGGGACGGGCTGGATGAATGGCAGGAGGTGACGCGCTGGATCTTCCGCGCCTTCATGGCCGATGGCATGCACCAGGCCTTTGCCGGGGCCAAGCAGCAGCGGCAGAAGACGACACAAGGCCTGTTCGATGCGCTGAACCTCGTGCATGTGCCGGTGGCCCACTTGTCGGGCCTGGGCCTGATCCTGGTGGCCATCTGGGGCTTCCGCACGGGCCGGCGCGACCTGTCGGCCCTGGCCCTGTTCGTCCTGATCGCGCTGATCGGCAATGCCTTCATCAATGGCGCCCTGTCCAACCCGCACGACCGGTATCAAAGCCGCATCGTCTGGCTGGCGACCCTGGTGATGGGGCTGGCTGCGCTGGCGTGGCGCGGGCGGTGGGGCGCATCATCAAAGCCTTAGAGCTGTTTCCGGTTAACCGGAAACAGCTCCGGCGGCGACCGCCGCCGCGCGGCCCATGCCGCGAAAGCCAAGCTGCGGATGCAGCGCCGGCGACTGAGGAAAGCGCAAGGCAAGGCCCATGTTTCCAGTCAAAGGAAAACCGCTCCAATGAAAAAGGCCGCCGGGTTGCCCCGGCGGCCTGTTCAGACGGGATGACCCATCCTTACTTCTTCTGCGGCGCCGGGGCAGCCGGAGCGGCAACCATCGGCGAGCCGTCGATGTTGAACTTCTCGACCTTGGCGGTCTTTTCCAAGCCCTTCACCACGTCCTCGGCGATCTCCTGCGCCACCATCTGGCGCAGCTGCGGCGTGGCCTGATCCAGCGTGGGCGGAACCTGCTTGCGCTTGTCGGCCAGCTTGATGACGTGGAAGCCGAATTCGCTCTGCACCGGGGCGGTGCTGACGTCACCGACCTTCATGGCGAAGGCGGCATTGGCGAATTCCGGCACCATGCGGTCCTTGGTGAAATAGCCCAGATCGCCACCCTGCTCCTTGGTGCCGTCGGTGCCCTTCTCGGCGGCCAGCTTGGCGAAGTCGGCGCCGCCCTTCAGCTGCTTGATGATGGCGTCGGCCTCTTCCTTGGTCTTCACCAGGATGTGGCTGGCGCGCACTTCGTCCTGCGGCGGGTTTTCCTTGATCCACTTGTCATAGGCGGCCTTGATCTTGTCAGGGCTCATCTTCTTGTCGATCTCGGCCTTCAGCCAGGCCTGCTGAACGAACTGTTCCTCGGCCTGCTTCAAGCGCTTCTTGACGTCGGCGCTGTCCTGCAGCTTCGCCTTGTAGCCGGCCTCGGTCACCAGCTGCGCCTGGATCAGCTGATCGACCAGCTGCGGATAGATCATCTGCAAGGGCATCTGCTGCACCTGCGGGTCCAGCTGCTGCAACAGGGCGATCACGTCGGAACGCTTGAACTCCTTGCCATTGGCGCGGGCGACGACCGGGTCGTCGGCCAGGGCCGAACCGCCGGCGGCGGGCTTGGGCGCCGCTGCCGCCGGCTTGGCCGCGTCCTGCGCCATGGCCGGGGAAAGAGCGACGGCCGCGACCGACCCGAGGGTGGCAACAACCAGGGCGGCACGCATGGTCTTGAACGACATCTGTGGGGGTTCCCTGCAAACAATCCGGTCGGTCGGCGGGAACATCCCCAGCAGACCGCACCGGCATAAAGCATGACAGGCCATGGGCAGGCAAGGGGCCACGCACATGACCATAAGGCCAATTCCCCGCCCGTCCGGCGTGCCGGGAACGGGTCCGGCGGCGACTGCTGCCGCGCCGCACATGCGGCGTAGCCAAGCCGCCGGATGGCGGCGCCAGCGATTGAGGCAAGGTGATCAGAATGATCGCTGGGAACAGCGGAAAGCATCCCTTTCATGGCTGCAACGCCGCCGAAAGGCGCTTTCATGTGGCAATGCCGCATTGACCGATGCGATGCGCGGTCTTATCTGTGACGGGCGCTGGAATGGGCGGCCCCTGTTCCGATGCAAACAGCCTTCCCGGCGGCCCGACGGGCCGTATCCGGGATATCGTCATGTCCGGTGTCCTTCGCGCCTGTTCCTTTTCTGGAGTGCCTCTATGTTCGGTTCCATCGCCCGCAAGCTGTTCGGCAGCGCCAATGAGCGGGTGGTCAAGGGTCTGCGCAAGCGGGTGGAAGCCATCAACGCGTTGGAGCCGAAGCTGTCCGGCCTGTCCGACGCCGAATTGCAGATGCGCACCGACTGGCTGCGCGACCGGCTGGAAAAGGGTGAGACGCTGGACGCCATCCTGCCCGACGCCTTTGCCACGGTGCGCGAGGCCTCCAAGCGCGTCATGGGCATGCGGCATTTCGATGTGCAGATGATCGGCGGCATGGTGCTGCATTCCGGCAAGATCGCCGAAATGCGCACCGGCGAGGGCAAGACCCTGGTCGCTACCCTGTCGGTCTATCTGAACGCGCTGCAGGGCAAGGGCGTGCATGTCGTCACCGTCAACGACTATCTGGCCCGCCGCGACGCCACGCATATGGGCCGGCTGTACGGCTTCCTGGGCCTGACGACGGGCGTCATCGTGCAGGGGCTGGATGACGAGGAGCGTCGCGCCGCCTATGGCTGCGACATCACCTATGGCACCAATAACGAATTCGGCTTCGATTATCTGCGCGACAATATGAAGTACCGCCTGACCGACATGGTGCAGCGGCCCTTCAATTACGCCATCGTCGACGAGGTGGACAGCATCCTGGTCGATGAGGCGCGCACGCCGCTGATCATCTCCGGCCCGTCCACCGACAGTTCCGAACTCTACACCGCCATCAACAAGGTGATGGCGCATCTGGGTGAGGGCGATTTCGAGAAGGACGAGAAGGCCAAGGCCGTCTCCATGACCGAATCGGGCACCGAGAAGGTGTCGCAGATCCTGAAGGACATGGAGTTGCTGAAGACCGGCGACCTTTACGACATCCACAATATCTCGCTGGTTCATCATGTGAACCAGGCGCTGAAGGCGCACAAGCTGTTCACGGCCAATGTCGATTACATCGTCAAGGACGACAAGGTCGTCATCATTGATGAGTTCACGGGCCGCATGATGGAGGGACGGCGCTACTCCGAAGGTCTGCACCAGGCGCTGGAGGCCAAGGAAGGCGTGTCGATCCAGCGCGAGAACCAGACGCTGGCCAGCATCACCTTCCAGAACTATTTCCGCCTCTATCCGAAACTCTCGGGCATGACCGGCACAGCCATGACCGAGGCGTCGGAATTTGCCGAGATCTATGGCCTGGAAGTGGTGGACATCCCCACCAACATGCCCGTCGCCCGCCAGGACAATGACGACGAGGTCTATCGTTCCGCAGCCGAAAAGTATGAGGCGATTGTTAAGCTGGTCGAGGAGTGCCGGGAACGCCAGCAGCCGCTGCTGGTGGGTACCGTTTCCATTGAGAAGTCGGAAACACTGGCGGCCCTGCTGAAGAAGAAGGGCATTCCGCACAATGTGCTGAACGCCCGCTATCATGAGCAGGAAGCCTACATCATTTCGCAGGCGGGTCGTCCCGGTGCCGTAACGATCGCCACCAACATGGCCGGTCGCGGCACCGACATCCAGTTGGGCGGCAATTTTGAGATGCGGGTGGAGTTCGAACTGGCCGATGTGCCCGAGGGCGAAGAGCGCCAGCGCCGCATCCAGACCATCCGTGACGAGATCGCCGCGGCCAAGGACATCGTGCTGAAGGCCGGCGGTCTTTATGTCGTCGGTACCGAGCGCCATGAGAGCCGCCGTATCGACAATCAGCTGCGTGGACGTTCGGGCCGTCAGGGTGATCCGGGTGCGTCCAAGTTCTTCCTATCGCTGGACGATGACTTGATGCGCATCTTCGGCAGCCAGCGCC
The DNA here is from genome assembly GCA_943369495.1 of Rhizobium sp. Q54. Taxonomy (GTDB): domain Bacteria; phylum Pseudomonadota; class Alphaproteobacteria; order Azospirillales; family Azospirillaceae; genus Niveispirillum. Next base: position 2,184 of record CALRNG020000245.1, on the reverse strand, counting down.
TGGACGGCATGCTACAGAAGCTGGGCCTGCAGGAGGGTGAGGCCATCATCCATCCCTGGATCAACAAGGCCCTGGAAAAGGCACAGCAGCGCGTCGAAGCCCACAATTTCGAAATCCGCAAGAACCTGCTGAAATACGACAATGTCATGAATGACCAGCGCAAGGTCATTTATGAACAGCGCAAGGAAATCATGGAGGCCGAGGACGTCCAGGAAATGGTGACGTCCATGCGCCATGAAGTGATCACCGACATGGTGCGCCGCTCCATCCCTGAAAACGCCTATGCCGAGCAGTGGAACGTCAACCTGCTGCATGAGGAATGCCTGCGTCTCCTGGGCGCCGACCTGCCGGTCCGGGAATGGGCCAAGGAAGACGGCATCGCGGATGAAGAGATCACCGAGCGTCTGCTGAAATTCGCCGACGACAAGATGGCGGAGAAGGAATCCGCCTATGGCGCCGGCCTGCTGCGCAATATCGAGAAGAGCCTGTTACTCCAGATCCTGGATCAGGTCTGGAAGGACCATCTGCTGTCGCTCGACCATCTGCGCCAGGGCATCAACCTGCGCGCCTATGCGCAGCGCGATCCGCTGAACGAATATAAGAAGGAAGCGTTCGAGCTGTTCTCCGGCCTGCTGGACAATCTGCGCGAGCAGGTGACCCAGATGCTGATGCTGATCCAGGTCCGCGTCAGCGAGCCGGAGCCGATGCCCATGCCGGAGCCGGTCTTCGGCCAGGAAACCCGCTACGACCCGGCCTTCGGTGGCCTGCCGCCGGCCGACGCCCCTCTGCCCGAGGGCATGGTGCGCCGCGCATCCGTGCCGAATTTCGGCATGGGTGCCGCCGCCCTGCCGGTGGCGCAGGAAACCGACCTGACCGATGGCGAGGCCTGGGTGAACACCCCGCGCAACGCCCCCTGCCCCTGCGGCAGCGGCAAGAAGTTCAAGCATTGCCACGGTGCCGCCGGCTGACGGCGGCATCCGGGAAGCCAGAGCGCCGGCGGCTGAGGCCGTACCGGCACATCCGTCCTAACACCGCCGCCCCCTCACCGGGGCGGCACATTCTGTATCGGGAGTTGTGGCGTCATGCCGAAGATGGTGTTCATTGAAACCGACGGCACCCGCCGTGAGGTGGATGCCCCCCTGGGCCTGTCGATCCTGGAAGTGGCCCGCCGCCACGATATCGACCTTGAAGGGGCGTGTGAGGGCTCGCTGGCCTGCTCCACCTGCCATGTCGTGGTCGCACCGGAATGGTACGACCTGCTGCCCGACGCGCAGGAAGACGAGGAGGATATGCTGGATCTGGCCTTCGGCCTGACCAAGACCTCCCGCCTGGGCTGCCAGATCCGCATCACCCCGGAACTGGACGGACTAACCGTCAAACTACCGGGCGCGAAGTAAAACCAAGAGCCATTGATCATGTCTCTTGGTCGTTACATGTTCCCTCCGGCGCCGGGCCAGCGGTCGCAGGCCTCCAAGGGTCATGGGGGATGATCCTTGGTGTGAGGTGCGGCCTGTGGTGGCGCTGATCCGTCAGACCTTGTCAGACCTTGCAACGCCGGGCGGCCTGTTCGACCGGTTGCGCGGGGCCACGCGCCCATCATGGGACCGCTATGTCCGCCACCCGTTCGTGGCGGGCATGGGTGACGGTACCCTTCCGGAGGCCTGCTTCCGGCATTACCTGATCCAGGATTACCTGTTCCTGATCCATTTCGCCCGCGCCTATGCGCTGGCTGCCTTCAAGGCCGACACTCTGGCCGATATGCGGGCGGCGGCACGGTCCATGACGGCGATCCTGGACCTGGAAATGGGGCTGCACGTCAAATATTGCGCGGGCTGGGGCCTGGACGAGGCGGCGATGCAGGCAGCCCCGGAGGCCCAGGGCACGCTGGCCTATACGCGCTTCGTGCTGGAACGCGGGCTGGCCGGCGACCTGCTGGACCTGCATGTGGCGCTGGCCCCCTGCATCATCGGCTATGCCGAGATTGCGGCGAACCTGCTGGCCGATCCGGCGACCAAGCTGGACGGCAACCCCTATGGCGACTGGATCGCCATGTATGCCGATCCCGAGTACAGGGCCGTGGCAGCGGCACAGGTGGCGCTGCTGGACCGGCTGTCCGCCACGCGCGGTGGTGAAGCACGGTTGGCCGATCTGACCCGCAGCTTTGATGCCGCCAGCCGGCTGGAA
>CALRNG020000244.1:0-6069 GCA_943369495.1 Rhizobium sp. Q54 | reverse complement strand
CGATTTTCGAAGAAACGCTATTTCACAAATTCATCGGATAGTGTTCCGCCTCATAGATTTCAATCAGTGTCGCTAGCCGGTCCAGCAAATCGCCCTCTGGTGTGCCGCATGGAGCACCCCATGCCTCCTCAAGCCGTTTGAGTGCAATTTTATAGTCGGCCTCAGTAACGATTGGACCAAGTTCTATCGACATATCCAAGTGCTTCCATCTGGATTAGACCGAGATCAGTTTACCTCACGCCACCCCAAACCGATACTCGCTGTGTGACCGGAAGCGCTCTCCCGGTCGCAGTACCGTGCCCGGAAAGCCGGGCTGGTTGGGGCTGTTCTGGAAATGCTGGGGTTCCAGGCAGACGCCGCAATGCGGCTTGTAGACAGCGCCCCCACGACCGACCATGTCGACGGCGTTGGCGGTGAACAGTTGCACACCGGGTTCGGTGGTCCAAAGTTCCATTGTGCGCCCGCTGCCGGGATGGTCCAGGCGGGCCGCCTTGCGGGGCTTGGCGCCATGGGGGCCGCGAATTACGAAGCAATGGTCATAACCGCCACCGATCCGCATCTGTTCTTCGGTCGAGGCAATGTCGCGGCCAATGGCTTTGGGTGTGCGGAAATCCAGCGCCGTGCCGGCCACGGGGCGGATGTCACCCGTCACCATTTTGTCAGGCCCGAAACCCGTGAAGCCATCAGCCTCCAGGATCAGCAGATGGTCATGGACCAGCGATCCCGGCACGCCCGACAGGTTGAAATAGCCATGATGGGTGGGGTTCAGGACCGTGGGCCGGGTGGTCAGCGCCTCGATCTCCAGGCAGAAGCGATTATCCGGCGTCAGGCTGTAGATAACGCTGATGCCCAGTTCGCCGGGAAACCCCTGGTCCCCATCGGCGGACAGCAGGGTCATGCGCACGGCGGTGCGGTCCAGGATCTGGCCCTGCCAGTTGCGCTTGGCAAAGCCGACCGGGCCGCCATGGACGGAATGTTTCGACCCGCCCGTCTCCAGCACCACCTCCCGCCCGTCCAGGGAGAAGCGGCCATTGCCGATGCGCCCGGCATAGCGACCGACCAGCGTGCCAAAGTTCCGGGACTTGGTGCGGTAGCTTTCTAAATCATCCAATCCCAGGACCACATCGGCGAAATTGCCGGCCCGATCCGGCATGACAAGGTTGGTGACAGCCGCCCCATAGGTCATGACGCGCAGGCTGGCGCCGGTGCCGTTGGTCAGGGTGTAAAGCGTGACGGGTGACCCGTCCGGCATCTGGCCGAACAGTTGTTCCGTCACCCCCGGCGACCCGGAAACCCTTGTGGCGCACCCGGCCAGCGGCAGGGCTGCCAGGGAGGAGAGCAGGGCGCGGCGGGACAGGATCATGGTCATGTGTCGCAACATTTCCCCAGGGGCCAAACGAAAAGGGGCCGGGACGCGGCATGCATCCCGGCCCCCCTTCAACCAAACAGCTTACAGCTTGTACCGGGCGCCCAGATAGAACTGACGACCCGTATGGTGATAGACATAGGTGGAGTTGCGCACGCCATCCAGCTCGCCATGGTATTGGCGGTTGGCTTCATCCGTCAGGTTCAGCGCTTCGAACGAGACCGAGAAATTCTCGGTCACGTTATAAGACGCCGAGGCGTCGAAGGTGGTGGTGCCCGACTTGCCGATGGCCACGATGCCACGGGTGCCGCCATTGGCCGCCGGAACCTGCTGGTAATAGCCGGACCGGTGCGCCACAGAGACGCGGACGTTCAGCTTCTCGCCATCATCATAATACAGGGTGGCATTCCAGGCGTCGGGCGACAGGTTCACCAGATCCGCCGTGACAAAGACCGAGCAGGCTGAGGTTGAGCAATAGTCGATCTTCGACGACACATGCGTGTAATTGGCCTGCACACCCAGATTGTTGAACCCTTCCGGCAGGAAGCTGAACGGCGCCTGGAAGCTGATTTCATAGCCTTTCAGCGGGCCGCCCGGCGTGTTGGTGGGGGTGCTGAACACATAGGACAGGTTGGGATCACGCCCACCGCCCGCCGGGAACGCCTCCGGATTCATGGCCGTCAGCTGGGCATAGGTCATGGTCTGCTGCGTGGTCTGCACGAAGGTGGAGATGTCCTTGTAGAAATACGCGACGGAGATCAGCGATTCCGGCGCGAAATACCATTCAAGCGACACATCCACCGTATCGGCGCGGTACGGTTCCAGCGTCACGTTGCCGAACGACGCGCTGGGGTTCGGGGCGTTCAGGGCCGTCAGCGTGAAGACCGGCGTCAGGTTGGTGACCGGCGGCCGCGACAAAACCTTGGCGGCGGCGGCGCGCAGGATCACATCGTCCACCGGTTCCAGCGACAGGTTGATGGAGGGCAGGGTGTCCTTATAGCTGTTCTTGCCGGTGACGGGCCGGGTGGCGTTATTGATGAAGGAATAGCCGGTGGCGGTAACATCGGTCTTCACCTGACGCACGCCGACATTGCCCCGGAACGGCATGTCGCCCAGTTCGGTGTTCCAGTCGACCTGCGCCCAGAAGCCCAGGGATTCTTCCTTCACATTGCGCCAGTTGGCCAGGGTGGCGCTGTTCTCCAGCCCCAGGCTACGGAAATCGCCGCCGGGAACGCCTGTGTCGCAGTTACAGTTGATGTTGAACACCCGCTCGAACGCGGCGAGGTCGGGGACCAGCCAACTGGTCACGGAACCGTCGGGCAGGTTAAGGCCCTTGCCGAAGCCCGTCAGCAATTTCGTCATGCTGGCCATTGTGGTGCCGGTGGGGAGGCCGGGGCCAGCATTGCTGGTGGCCGCGGGCCGAGCGAAGGCCTGGGCTTCCGACTTGAACCGCTTCCAGTTGACGCCCCCCTTGGCGCTGAACGTGTCATTGATATCCCAGGCCAGATTGCCCTGAGCCGTGTCATAGGTGTTGGTCTGGAAGGTCGGGTTCATGCGGATTTCTGACCGGGGCTGCGCCCCCGTGGGGCCGGTCAGGACCCAGGTGCCTGGATTGGTCACATCCCAGGTGCCGTACTTGATCAAGGGCAGATTGCTGTTCTCACGGAAATCCCAGCTGTAGCCGTCGATATCCTGACGGTCCATCAGGACCGTTGTCTGAACCGGGTTGTCGAAATTCGACTTGGCGCGGCCACCGGTCAGGTTAGCGCGTACCGTCTCGCTGAACTCATGATCGACATCCAGCGTGTACTGGGTGAATTCGGTCTTCAGCACATCGAAACGCTGTTCCGACCGGATATCCATGCCGTTGAAGACTGCGTAGCGCATCTCGCCTGTTTGAGAATCCACCTCTGACTGGACGATGCTCACTCCCGGCTTGCCGCCCTGGGAGGCGTTGCGGCTCAGCGACCAGGCTTCCAGGAAGTTTTCCTGACGCGTGCTGTCCAGCTTCGAATACAGCACGTCGAAGCTGACGGTCGTGTTGCCCTCGCTGGGTTTGGCTTGCAAGGACAGGGTGGCACCGGTGCGTTCCTGATTATGGACCAGACGGCCATAGCGCGGGATGCGCGGATGGAAGACGCCGCCGGCGGATGAGGCACCGCCGGGAAGGGCGGCCGGATTCCGGAAGCCGTTATCGCCACTGGCGGGGCCCCAGCGCACAGAGCTGAACCCTTCTTCCAGAAGGTCACGTTCCGAATAGGCGACCGACAGCAGGGCGCCAACCTGATCATCCAGCCAGGTGTTGGACAGCAGCACCGCGCCGCGCGGGTTCACCTTCTCCGACAGGTCATTATAACCGGCCTGGGCGGAGGCAGCGGCGGTAAACTCGTTGAAATCGAAAGGACGAGAGGTCTTCAGATCGACCGTGGCGCCCAGCGACCCTTCCTCAACCTCGGCAGAGGCGGTCTTGCGCACCGTGATGTTGTTGAACAGTTCAGACGCAAAGACATTGAAGTCAAAGCCGCGACCACGGTTGGTGCCGCCCGAACTGTCGGTGGCGCCGGTGGTGGCCTGCGCCTCGATGCCGTTGATGCGGGTACGGGTGAATTCCGATGACAGGCCGCGCACCGTCAGCGACCGGCCCTCGCCCGCATCGCGGTCGATGGAAACGCCGGGAATACGCTGAATGCTTTCGGCCAGATTGGTGTCGGGGAAGTCCGCGATATCCTCCGCGCTGATCGCGTCCACAACGCCGGCTTCATTGCGCTTGATGTTCAGCGAGTTGGCCAGACTGGCGCGGAAACCGGTAACCACGATTTCTTCCAGGACGGCGCCGCTGTCGGTCTGGGCCGGGGCCTGCTGGGCCTGCGCAATGCCGCCGGAAACCGCCAGCGACAGGGCAAAAGCGGAGACGCCACAAGGGATTGCATGGCGAAAGCCACGATGGATACGGGACATGGGATTCCTCCTCCTGTTCGGGATGTCGATGCTTTCCCGCACCGTTCATTCCCCTTTTTCACATCGGCGGCGGGCGATTTTGCTTGCCAATTGTCACCGGTGTCATAAGAAACTATGCATGGTTTGAGGTGGAACGCAAGCGGTGGAAGCAGGAAGCCGAACAAACTTCGCTTCTGTGGCGCGGATGCGGACCCATCACCGGCAATAAGCAGGGCAGGCGGATGAACCGCCGCCATGGCCAGGGAAGGACACCAGAATGGCGCATGCGAAACGGTTGCGGACAGGGGTGGCGCTGCTTGCCCTGTTGACGGGTGCCCTGCCGGTGGCGGGGGCGGATGCGCCCGACGCTCTTCTGTTCAAGGTCACGGGTGACAAGGGGCTGGTGGCCGACCGGGCCGTGGGCGATGCGCGTCCCACCTTCGCCGACAAGGTGGCGGTGATGCCGCAGGGTGGGGCCGCCGGCGCCTATCTTCAGGCAGCCGACGATCAGGTCCTGGCCTGGGCCGCCCCCGGCAATATCAGGGCGCAGCGCGGGACGCTCAGCTTCTTCTGGCGCTCCCGCTATCCCGTTGGCAGCAACCCGTTTCCACTGTTTCGCGTGTCCTTTGCCAATCACAGCAGCTGGGACATGGTGTTCTTGCGGCTGGATTGGAACGGCAAGGGTTTTGACGGGTTCGTCACCGATACCAATCTGGCGCGCGTTCGCGTTTCCTGGGAAATGCCGGCTGCCCCGGCACCCGACGCCTGGACCCATATCGCCTTCGCCTGGGACGAGGCGACGGGGGTGCAGCTTTACGTGAATGGCGCGCTGGTGGCCCGCAAGGATCAGCCGGCCAGCCTGGATGCCAGCCTGGATCAGTTCGGCCCGCATAGCCGCATCATCAGCCCGATCCAGGTGCAGAGCCGCTATAATTTCCTGCGCGGCGGCGATATTGATGATATCCGCATCCATGACCGCGCCCTGGACGGGACCGCCATCAAGGCGCTGGCCCAGGGTGGGGAACCGGTGTCAAGGCCGGTGCTGCCGGATGGCTGGGCCATCTGGTCCCACCGCAATGGCTTTGACCTGGCCGACGATCCGCCCCCCTACCTCGCCGATGCCAGCACCCGCATCCGCAAGCTGGAATTCACCGAACAGCGCGACATCGCGCAGCGCATGTGGAAGGGCAATGACGGCATCCGGGAAACCACTTGGCCCGGCGTCTATAACCGCTCCCGTCTGGCCGGGCGGCACGATTATTTCACCCTGCCCGACTGGAACGTCTATTCGATGGGGGGCAAGTCCGGGACCTGGTTCCTGGGCGATGAGCCATTCAACCAAGTGGAAATACAGGGTGCGGCCCATGGCACGCTGGGCTGGGTGAAGGGGGCGACGGTCCCTGATGGCAAGGGCCAGATCACCGCCGATGGCGACCTTCTGGCCAAGCGCCGGTTGGGTACGGAGCGCAGCACCACCCGGCTGACGCAGGATGCGACCGGTGGTGCCCTGCGCTTCGTGAACGCGGTGCAGGAAACCCCGATCCAGGAGATCGGCGCCTATCATGTCGGCCCCGGCACCGCGCCGGAGGGCTTGGGCGATTTCCGCTTTACCCTGCGTCTGGGTGTCGAGCCGGACTTTACCGGCATCCTGCCCTTGCGCCGCTTCATCGACGGTCGTTACCCGGAAGGCGAACGCGGCCTGATCGTGGCGATACCCGACGCCGGTGTGCCCGTGCGCAAACGCACCACGCCACCGGTCAAGGGCC
>CALRNG020000243.1:0-6090 GCA_943369495.1 Rhizobium sp. Q54 | reverse complement strand
CGGTGGTCAGCCTCGAAACAGAGCAGGCAGGCGGGCTTGTCCAGTGCCAGGGAACCGGCCAGCGCCAGCTCATACTGCGCCTCGGGCCTTTCCAGCCCCTCCTCGACGATGGACCAGAACTCGTCCATGCGGCCGGCGCGGTTGGCCAGCCGCCCTTCCTTGGGCGTGCCCAGCTTTTTCAGGTGCAGGTACTCGATCCCTTCCGTCTCCAGGCTGGCGCGCAAGGGCGACTTGGAAAAGCCGGCGCGGCGGGAGGAGGGCAGTTCGCGCACATCCAGCAGCAGACGTACCCCCGCCGCCTTCAAGGCTGCGATGACCGCCCCTTGGCCAGCGCCCTCATAACCGATCGTGTGCAGGATCATGGCGTGTCCTCCGCATCCGTGAACCGGTATCCTATGCCGGGTTCCGTCTGTACGAAGACGGGGGCATTGGGATCATCTTCGATCTTCTGGCGCAACTGGCGGATATAGACGCGCAGATACTGCACCTCTTCCGCCTTTGCCGGCCCCCAGACCTCTTTCAGGATCTGGGCATGGGTCAGGATGCGTCCGGCATGCTGGGCCAGCAGGCGCAGCAGGTCGAACTCCGTCGGCGACAGGTGCAGGCGTTTGGCCCCCTTCTGCACATGCCGATTGACCATATCGATCTCAAGATCACCCACGCGCAGCAGGGGACGGCCGCCGATCTGCTGTATCGCGTGGCGCTGGGCCGCCCGGATGCGGGCCATCAATTCGCCCGCCCCGAACGGCTTGGTCACATAATCATCGGCCCCTAAATCCAGGGCCAGTATCTTGTCCTGCTCCCGGTCGCGGCTTGACAGTACGATCAAGGGCACGGGGCGTTCGCGCTTCAGGGTCGGGATCAGATCCAGCCCGTCCATATCCGGCAGGCCAAGGTCGAGCAGGATCAGTTCGGGCAGCGATTGGCGCGCGACGGCCAGGGCCTGGCTCGCGGATGTCGCCTCCACCATCTCCCACCCTTCCGGGGTGATGATGGTTTTCAGCAGGCGGCGGATCGCCACCTCATCCTCCACCACCAGAATGCGGTGGGGCCGCGTCATGCCGTCGCCTCCTCCATCACCCGCTCCCCGCGCGGGTCCACAGCCAGCGTCATTTCCAGGCACGCACCCGGCTTGCCATCGGCCCGGTCGCGCGCCATCAGGGTGCCGCCCATGGCTTCCACGAAGCCGCGCGCGATGGCAAGGCCCAGGCCGGTGCCGGCGGTGCGGTGATCCCTGGCTTCCACCCGGAAGAACTTGTCAAATATCCGGGTCCGTGACTCCTCCGGAATGCCCGGCCCCTCATCTTCCACCCGCAGCTTCACATGCGCCGCCTCGCGCAGGGCCTGGACACGCACGGTACTGCCACGGGGTGCGTATTTGCCGGCATTGTCCAGCAGGTTGAACAAGGCCTGTTCCAGCAGCAGATGATCGCCTTGCACCAGGGACAGGTCGGCGGGCATGCGGATATCGACCATATGGCCCGACAGGATGGGTCCCGCCCGGCGCACGGCCCCGGCCACGACATCGGCCAGATCAATGGGCTCCCGCTTCAGGTCCAGGGCCCCTGCCTCCAGCCGTGTCATGTCCAGCAGGTTGCGCACGAAGCGGCCCATGCGTTCTGCCTCGCCATGCAGCGTATCCAGCATGGATGCCGTCTCTGCCGGGTCCAGCCGCCCCTGGCCCGCCTTCAGGCCCGTGACGGTGCCGATGATGGCGGCCAGTGGCGTGCGCAGGTCGTGCGACAGGGAGGTCAGCATGGCGGAGCGCAACCGTTCCGTCTCGCCCTCCAGCTTGGCCTGATCGATGGCACGGACCAGCTTCACCCGCTCAATCGCCACCGCCGCCTGATCCAGCAGCGCATCCAGCAGACGTCGCTCGTCTGGCGTCAGCAGAGGGCCGGGGCCGGCATCATCATTGCCGATGCCGGCCACCGCGACGGTTGCACGTTCGGTGCGCAAGGGCAGGTACAGGCGCTGTGTGCCGGGCAGGGTGGCGGCACCGCGTCCCGCCGGCTTGCCATTTTCAAAGGCCCAGACGGCGGCGGCATGGTCGGCATTGGAAATCTGGTCATCGGGCGGATAGGCCGAGGCCGGATACAGGCTGGCGGCGTTCTCATCATCCGCCGGCAGCATCAGCACCACGCGCAGTTTCAGCATCAAGGCGATCTGATGGCTGGCCGCCCACAGCAGATCGTCCATATCGCCGATGCCGGCCAGCTTGCTGGCAAAAGCGGACAGCTGAGCCGTCGTGCGCGCCCGGATGCGGGCGATTTCCGCCTGTTCGCGCACCCGCGCCGTCAACCGGCTGGTCAGCATGGCCACGGCCGTGAAGAAGACCAGCGACCAGATGTTGGACGGATCGCCGATGGAGAAGGTGTAAAGCGGCGGCAGGAAAAAGAAATTATAGGCGGCAACGGCCAGAACCGCCGTGAACAGCGACGGCAAAAACCCGTGCAGTACGGCACTGCCCAGCACCGCCATCAGGAACACCAGGCTGATATTCTGCACGCCCAGCCATTCATCCACCAGGATACCCGCCCCCAGCGCCAGGGCGGTGAAGGCGATGCCGGCCAGATAGGCCTTGTAATCGGCGGGTCGTGAGGGGGCGCGTGTCGTTACGCGGCGGGCGGCGTTGCTGTCGGGGTCGGGCTGTTCGCTGGCGATGACATGCACCGAAATGCCCGTGGCCCGGCGCAGCAGATCATGCACCACCGATCCGTTCACCATCTCAAACCAGCGGGACCGCTGTGATTTGCCGATGATGATCTGGGTGATGTTATGAGCATGGGCGAAGCTGACCAGCGCCTCTGTCACCGTCCGGCCCGGCAGGGTCAGCGCCTCGCCCCCCAACTGTTCGGCCAGACGCAGGGCATCGGCCACGCGGTCGCGCGCCGCCTCATCCAGGCGCTGATGGCGGGCGGTCTCTACGTAAATGGCCGTGAAGGGCGCCTTCAACCGGTCTGACAGGCGCTTGGCATGGCGGATCATGCCGCCCGTGGCGGGATCGTCGGAGATGCAGACCAGCAGACGGTCGCCCGCCGCCCAGGGTCCGGCGATGGCATGGCTGCGCATATAGGTGACCATCTGGTCATCCACACGCTGCGCCGTGCGTCGAAGCGCCAGTTCGCGCAGCGCTGTCAGATTGCCGGGGGAGAAGTAATGTTTCAGGGCGCGCTGGGCCTGATCGCGGACATAGACCTTGCCCTCCCCCAACCGCTTGATCAGGTCGGCGGGCGTCAGGTCGATGACCTCCACCTCATCCGCGCTGTCGATCACCTGATCGGGCACGGTCTCGCGCACCCGGATGCGGGTGATGCGGGCCACGACATCATTCAGGCTTTCCACATGCTGGACATTCAGCGTGGTCAGCACATCAATGCCGGCGTCGCGCAGCTCCTCCACATCGGAATGGCGCTTGGCATGGCGGCTGCCCGGCGCGTTGGTGTGGGCCAGCTCATCCACCAGCACCATGGCGGGGCGCCGCGCAATCAAGCCGTCCAGGTCCATTTCCGACAGGTTCTGCCCGCGATAGGACAGGGTCTTGCGGGGAAAGACCTCCAGCCCGGCCAGCATGGCGTCGGTTTCGGCCCGTCCATGGGTTTCGACCACGCCGATCACGACATCGACCCCGTCTTTGCTGAGAGCATGGGCCGTGCGCAGCATCTCATAGGTCTTGCCCACACCAGGCGCGGCACCCAGAAAGATTTTCAGCTTGCCGCGCCGTTCGGCCTTGGCCGCTTCCAGCAATGCGTCGGGGGAGGGCCGGCGGGCGTCATCGGCCATGATGCTTACGCCTGCTTGGCATCGATGATGGAGCGGCGCACAGCGCGGGTGCGGGTGAACAGTTCATGCAGCTTGTCCCCCTGGCCCCAGCGGATGGCGCGCTGCAGCGCCGTCAGATCCTCGGTAAAGCGCTGGATCACCTCCAGCACCGCCTCCCGGTTATTCAGGAAGATATCGCGCCACATGGTCGGGTCGCTGGCCGCGATGCGGGTGAAGTCGCGAAAGCCGGTGGCGGAGAAGCGGATGACCTCCGACTGAAGATGATCTTCCAGGTCGGTGGCCGTACCCACGATCGTATAGGCGATCAGGTGGGGCAGGTGGCTGGTGATGGCCAATACCCGGTCATGATGGCCGGGTTCCATCACCTCGATCATCGACCCGCAGCCCGTCCAGAAGGCCGACAGCCTGTCCACCGCCGCTTGATTGGTACCCGGGGTGGGGGTCAGGATGAACCAGCGGCCCTTGAACAGCAGGGCAAAGCCGCTGTCGGGGCCGGAATGTTCAGTGCCGGCCAGGGGGTGGCCGGGGATGAAATGCACCCCATCAGGCACATGCGGGGCGATATCGCGGATCACCGACTGTTTCACCGACCCCACATCGGTTAGGATGGTGCCCTCGCTCAGGTGCGGGCCGATGATGGCCCCCAGATCGGCGAAGGCGCCGATGGGCGTGGCCAGCACCACCAGGTCGCATTGCGACACCAGGGCGGGATCGGTTCCCGCCTGTTCGGCCAGCCCCAGTTCTAGGACGCGGTCGCACACGGCCTGTGAGCGGTCCACACAGACCACGCCGTTTGCCAAGCCCGGATACTCCGCCACGCACCGCGCGATCGAGGAACCGATCAGGCCGAAGCCGACGATGGCAACCTTGTTGAACAGCGGGGCGGTCATGGGACGGAACCTTGCATGCGGTAAAGACGAGACCGGGGTTCACTATCATGCGGAATGCGCTGCGTCCAAGCCGTCGGTATGGCGCAGCAGGCCCTCCTTATGCGGATGACGGGCTGCACATCGCAGTCGCGCCGCCCTTGAAGGCCGGATGAAGCGCCCAGCAACCCGGCCGGCGGCACGTCATGAAGCCTCAATTGCAACAGCTTGGTTTCAATGGTCACCACTTCATTGCCATCGTTTAACATTTGGTACCACCGATTGCAGGTGGCGCTGTTCGCCGCCATAGTTGACCCTGCCCATAGGGGAGGGGGGAAAGATGTATACGGATGAAGATCTGGATGCCGCCACGGCGGCAGGTGTGTTGAGTGATGCGCAGGTTGGGGGGTTCCGGCAGTTTGTCGCTCAGCGGCGCGGACAGGTGGGCGTGGTCGAACATGAACGGTTTCGCCTGCTGACCGGGTTTAACGATATTTTCGTCACGGTCTGCTGCGTTCTGATCTTGGCCGCGACCGCCTATCTGGGCGGACAGGTGCATCCGGCCCTGGGTGGGGTGGCCGTCGCGGCCATCAGCTGGGGCCTGGCGGAATATTTCACGCGCCGTCTGCGCCTGTCGCTGTCCAGCATCGTGCTGCTGATCGGCTTTGCCGGTGGCACCTTGGTGGCAGGACTGACCGGCCTGTTCGACCTGTTCGGCCTGGAAGAGGCGCAGGTGCGCGAGTTTGCCGACGCTGCCGGCGTGGTGGCGGGTGCTACCCTTCTGGCCGGTGCCGGCGCCTATGCCCATTGGCGCCGCTTCATGGTACCGATTACCGTGGCGGCCGGATCGGCCATCGCCCTGGCGGCCCTGACCGCCCTGGCCGTTCTGGCCGTGCCGTCGCTGCGCGACAGCCTGCAAGTTCTGCTGCTGATCGGCGGACTGGCGATGTTCGCCATCGCCATGCATTGGGACAGCCAGGACCGTGAGCGCAACACACGGCGTTCCGATGTGGCCTTCTGGCTGCACCTGTCTGCCTCACCGCTGATCATCCATCCGGTCTTTTCCTGGGTGGGGGCCAATGGCGCGGTACAGACGGTGAGCCCCGGTCTGGCGCTGGCCACCTGCATTGGCACCTATCTGGTGATCGCTCTGGTCTCACTGGCCATCGACCGCCGGGCCATGCTGGTCTCTGCCCTGGCCTATGTGCTCTATGCCATGGGGCAGCTTTTCTCCATGGCTGGTACGGCCAAGGAGCTGAACCTGGCGCTGGCCGCCCTGGTCATCGGCTCTGGCCTGCTGCTGCTGTCCACGCAATGGGAATGGGCCCGTCGCCTGCTGGTCCCGCACCTGCCCGGCGGCATGCGGCAGATGCTGCCTCTGGCACGGTAAGACCGATCAGCCCCGGCGGCCATGCCCTGGCCGCCGGGGCGTCGTATTTGA
>CALRNG020000242.1:0-6098 GCA_943369495.1 Rhizobium sp. Q54 | reverse complement strand
ACCTGTCTGGACATGACCCCGGCGCAATTCCTGGGATGCTGACCCACGCGCCGGGGGCTTGCCGCGCGGCGGCACCCGGCGGTAGGTTTGCCGCCTACACCCACCGCATCCGGGCACCATGAGCGATCAGGACGCAGCTACCCCGCCCGCGCGCCGGCGGGGCGAGAAACAGGAACGCTCACAGCAGCGCCGCGCCCGCATGGTGGACGCCATCATCGCCCTGATGGCAAGCCACGGCATCGCCGGCCTGACCCATCGGCTGGTGGCACAACAGGCAGGCGTCTCGCTGGCCGCGACCACCTACTATTTCGACAACAAGTTCGATATGGTGGCCGCCGCCTCCAACCGCATCCTGCAGGGCTATGCCGACGCGTTCCGCCGTGCGGCCCGCTCGGGGCACAATGGCACGGTGCAGGCCTATGTGGTGCGCCTGCTGGCCAACGCGGTGGGCCGCGACCGCACCGGTTCCACCGGCTGGACGGAGATCGTGCTGGACGCACCGCGCCATTGTGAAAGCCTGGCCTTGGCGCAGCAATGGTTCGCGGACCTGCCCGTGATCTGGGAAGACATCGCCCGCACCACCGGCGCGCCGGACCCGCGCGGCACGGCCCGGTCCGCCATTGATGCGATGATCGGCCTTCTGCTGGCGGTTCTAGCCCTGGGCCTGACGGAGGAACAGCTGGCCGCCGTCCTGCTGCACGGTGCCGACCCCGCCACCGCCTGGGCCCCGCCCGCCGCCGCGCCGCCGCCGGCCCCGCCCAACCCTGGGCGCAAATCGGCGGAAACGCGCAGCCGCATCATTGATGCCGCCATCGCCATCCTGACCCGCGACGGCAGCGGCGCCATCAGCTACCGCAATGTCGCGCTTCAGGCGGGACTGGCCCCCGCAGGCCCCGCCTATCATTTCCCCACCGTCGATACCCTGCTGGCCGCAACCCAGGCGCAGCTGTTCGAACAGTCTAAGCAGCGTTACCGCCTTGCCGCCGCCATGGATAGCGGGCCACAGGATCTGGAACGGCTGATCGACCGCACCGCCGTCGTCTTCCTGCGTGAAGTGACCGCGTTTGCCGACCAGAATTTGGCGAATTTCACGGTCTGGCTGGAGGCATCCCGCCGGCCCGAACTGCGCCCCATGATCTGGAGCAGCATCGCCGACCAGACAAGGGCGTGGCAGCAGGTGATGGCCAATGCCGGCAGCACGCTGCGCCCGCTGGAGGCGCTCCTGCCGCAATGCCTTTTCATCGGCAAACTGATCCGCCACCTCTCCACCGGCGCCGGCCTGGACGCGATGGAGACTGTGCGCCGGGAATTCGCCAGCGACCTGTCATCGCTGGCGCGGGGGGAATTCTGGCTCTGCCCCCGCTAGCCTCGTCCCGCCATTAGCAATCTTTGCCCTTGGGCGGCAGAACCGGCGAAATCAGCCCCGTATTCCAGTTCCACTGCATGGTCCCCGCCGCCCGGCGCCGGCACATGGCCGCCTCGTGCAGGGTGAACATGCCCGGCATCAGGCGCTGGCCCGGCTGCGGCGCATCGATGAAGGCCATATAGCCTTCCTCATTGCCATAGGCGGGCCAGTCCGGTTGCCCCTTCGCCACTGGCTTGCCCGTACGGGCGAAGCTAGCCCAGTAATCGGTCATGGCGGCGGACAGGGCGCGTTCGCCCTCTGTATCCGGGGCCTTGGGCCAATAGGCCGGCGTGCGGTTCATGGTGCCGAAGACATAGGGGATTTCCGCCGCATGAAAGGCGTTCAGCCCCTTCTCATCCGTGGCCGGATAGGCATGGTCGAACAGGTAATAATAGCTGTCGCGCCCCCTGGCCGTCTGGCTGCGCACCAGCCGTTCCGCCGTCCAGGCATAAAGCGCGTCGCGCGACACGGCCAGCATGCTTTCCTCCAGATTGTCGGAGGGGTAAAGCCGCAGGAACAGGCCCGTCAGGTCACCATATTTCTCCGCAATCGCCGTCTCATAGGCCTTGGCATCGGCAGGCTTGGGCGGCAGCAGATGGCGCAATGTTCGGATTTCACCGCCATTGAACCCGGCCAGCACCGGCACCGGTGCCTGTTCGCCGCGGTCGAACACATCGACCATCTGCCCCGTCAGGACCTTGCCATCGACGGTGCCCAGCGGGAAATAGTTGAGCTTGGCTCCCACATCGACCAGATTCTGCGCATCCGCCGCCCGCATCGCCGCCACGTCGTTGGCCCCGGCCTGGGCCATCATGTAGGCGCCGATGGCCTCCGCCGCGAATTCCCCATGCTTGGGCTGCTTCAGTTCAGGGCCAGAGATCATGTATCCGCTCTGCACGATGGCCTTGGCGAACAACCCCTTGGCCAGGGGCGAGATCATCAGATACATGACCGACAGGGCACCAGCGGACTCCCCCGAAATGGTGACATTGTCGGGATCGCCGCCAAACGCCGCGATATTCTCGCGAACCCAGCGCAGCGCGGAAATCTGGTCCAACAATCCGTAATTACCGGAAATTCCGTCTGGATTTTCGGCACTCAAACCCGGATGCGCCATATAGCCCAGCACGCCCAGCCGGTAATTGATGGACACGACCATCACCCCCCGCGCCGCCATGGCGCTGCCATCATACATCGCGCCAAAACCACGACCGTTCAGCAACGTGCCCCCATGGATCCAGATCAGAACCGGCGCCTTCTTCGCCCGCTTCGGCACGGTGATATTCAGGGTCAGGCAATCCTCCCCCGATGCCGGCGGCGGGTTGGTATAGACGCTGATCGCCTTGACCGTCGGCTGCACACAGGCCAGACCCGGCGACCCGGCATCGCGTACCCCCTGCCAGGGCGGCAGCGGTTCCGGCGCTTTCCAGCGCATTGGGCCGACCGGCGGCTTGGCATAGGGGATGCCATTGAAAACCATCTGGTCACCGACGATGCGGCCTTCCAGGGTTCCCGCCGGGGCCTGCACCCTTGGATGGGTCTGCGCCGGGGCGGCAAAGGCCAGCAAGCCGGCGGCGGCATAGGCGCCAAGCTGAAGAAGAAGACGCATCATTGACCTCCGGTCCGCCCCGCCTCCGCCTTCAACATCCGGGCCAGCAGCAGGTAGAGCGCGATAGCCAGGAAATAGAAGGGCGTCAGCGTATAGAAGGCGAGTTGCAGGGAATTGTCGGGGTTGGTGGCGCGGAAATAATCACTGGCAGCACCCAGATAGGTGGGGCCAAGCCCCAAACCGATCAGATTCATGACCAGCAGCAGCAGCGCGCCCGACATCACGCGCTGATGCGGCTTCACCGCCTCCTGCACCAGCGTGACAGCGGGAGACAGAAAGAAATAGTTGAGGAAGGTCGGACCGACCAGAAACAGCAGCGCCAGTTCCCATCCCGGCGCCCAGACGAAACCGACAAAGAACGGCACCGACCCCGCCAGCCCCACCGCCGGGATCAGGGCATAGGCCTGCTTGGACCGGGCGCTGAACCGGTCAACCAGGCGGCCTGACACGACCATGCCCAGCGAAATGCCGATCCCGATCACCAGCGCGTAATAGAGTGCCACCTCTTGCAGGGTCATGCCCTTTTCCCGCATCAGGAACAGGACCGTGAAATTCATGACGGCATAGGTCACGAACTGCGTCGCGCCACCGGCCAGCGACAGGACCAGCAGCGTCCGTCGGCCAAAGAACATGGTCACCGTTTCCCAGAAGCCCGCCTTGGCCGGTGCCGCTTCCGCCACCGTTCCCGTTGCGGGCAGGTCCAGCCCGCCGCGCTTGGGTTCCCGGATCGTCGTCCAGACGGCGACAGCCGCCACGATGCCAACGATCCCCAGCACGATGAAGGCGCTGCGCCAGCTATAGGCGGCGGCGATGGATGCCCCGAACGCCACCCCCAGCGCCTGCCCCAATGGCGGCCCCAGATTGAACAAGCCCAGCGCCATCCCCCGTCGCCCCGGCGGGAAGTAATCGGTAATGATAGCGTATGAGGGTGGAACACCCCCCGCCTCCCCCACACCCACCGACATGCGCGCCAACACCAATTGCGGATAGGTTGATGACAGGCCACAGGCCACCGTCGCTGCACTCCACAAGGCACACGCAATGGACAGCACCTTCACCCGGTTGCTGCGGTCGGCCAGCCACGCCACGGGGATGGAGATGGTGCAATAGAACATCGCAAAATAAAGACCGCTGATCAGACCCAGCTGCCCATCGGTCACGCCCAGATCATCCTGGATCGGCTTGGCCAGGATGGACAGCAACTGCCGGTCCAGGAAATTCAGCACATAGACAAAACACAGCGCACCCAGCACGTACCAGGCCCGCGCATCCGGCGGCTTGGGCACGGTGCTGGGCACAGGCTGGGATGGGGACGCATCATTCATGGCGGGGCGCTCTTAGTTGCGGCGGGGAGGCCTGTGATGGGTGACCGAAGCTATCACGGATGACAGCTTCGGGCGGACGCCCAACAGATAATCAGAATGCCTTCCGCAGGCTGAGCGCCACAAACCGACCGATGGGGTTGTAATTGCCGCCAATCCCATCCGTGGCGGGGAAGAAAGGCGGCCTCTTGTCGAACAGGTCATTGACCTGCAGGGCCAGTTGCGTTCCCGATGTCATGCCGCTGTCCGGCAGGGTCCAGCTGACGCGCAGATCGACCGTCGTATAGGGATCGGCCTTATAGGTGCCCAACCCCGTCGGCGTGCTGTAGGTGCTTTCCACGCCCGTGCGGTAATTGACAAAGCCGATGACACTGACGGGACCCGCCACCGCGCCCAGCGAGGTACGCGCCGTCGCCTTTGCCAGCCCCAGTTTCAGACTGTCCGACACCGCCGCACCCGGCGACAGTTGCGTGTCGAAATTCAGAATGTAATTGCCCGCCAGACCGGCGAATACCGAGCCGAAATCCGTGTTGTGCTTCCACCCGATATCGAAATCCAGACCATTGGTCTCCCGGATGCCGAAATTGCCCAGACGCTGGTCCAGCAGATTGCCGATCTGCGGCAGGGGTGTCGGCAGATTGACGGGCGTCGCCTGGGCCAGCAGGCTGGCCAGCTGTGCCGGCGATGGGTTGCGATAGACGATGGAGGCCAGGGTCGGGTCAGAGAACATCAGGGCCGCCGCCGGCACCCCGATGGCATCGGTGAAGCGGATGTCATAGAAGGTGGCGCTGGCCCGCACTTCCGGCAGGAAGCCGGGCAGCCAATCGACGCCGAATGAATAGGTCCGGGCCTTTTCGGGCTGCAGGACACGATTGCCACCCCGGAAATAGATGGTGTTGACCTGATTATTGCCGCGCGTGGGATCGCGGGCGGCCACCGCCGCCGATGCAGCGTCCAGGTAATAGGCGCCGACCGTGGCCCCGACCTGCCGCATGCCCGGTGCCCGGAACGACCGTCCATAGGTGCCGCGCACGGTCACACCCGCCACCGGGTCCCAGTTGAAACCGATCTTGGGGTTCTTGGTCGAACCGAAATCGCTGTAATGGTCGTACCGCCCGGACAAGGACAGCGACAGCCGGTGCAGCAGCGGTGCCTCGTTATCGGCCCCGACGATGGGCGCGTAGATTTCGCCGAACACGGAATAGACGTTGCGGCCCAGATCCTCCGGCACGGGGAAGACGCCGACAAAACCCTGCTGTTCGAACGTCTCCCGCCGATACTCGGCCCCCGCCGCGAATTTCAATTCACCACCCGGCATGTCGAACAAGGGTCCGTCGATCTTGACGGCCCCCAGCGAGGTGCGCTGTTTGACGGTGACGCTGGTGGAATAATTGGTGATGGCGGCCACCACCGACGGGGCTGTGCGGGTGCCGAAAGGGTCCAGCGCCGTGGCCGTGGTGGTCCCGGCGGCGGCAGCGGCCAGTGCAAAGGGGTTCACATCGGGAATGAAGGCTTTGTTGGTGGTCCAGCCGAAGGTGCCATAGGCACTGAGATTGAGATCATGCGGCAGCGAGACGTCGAGACCCAGCGAGGAATTGCCCACCTTGGCCCGATCGGCATTGATGACATGGTCCGACCCGTACAGATTGTCGGTACGGAACAGCACCGTCTCCTGCGTGGCATTGGTGCCCGGCGGGGCCACAAAGAACGGGTTGGTGTTGCGGATGGTCAGGGCCTGGATGGCGGGGGCCGCCTGGATCTT
>CALRNG020000241.1:0-6115 GCA_943369495.1 Rhizobium sp. Q54 | reverse complement strand
GGCCTGCTGCGGGAAGGCGATTTCGACCGCGCCCGCTGGATCCGCGACCTGGGCGGTGATGCCGCCCGCGACAAGGTGGAAGAGGTGCTGATCCTGCTGACCGCCCTGCATGGCGGCAAGGATGCGCCCCTGCCGCCGCTGGCCGATGGCTCCGCCCCGCCGGGGCAGGTGAAGGGTGCTGTGCTGCTGGATGCCGTCGCGGCGCTGGGCAGTGACGGGACCGTGGGCACGCCGGCCTTTGATCTCGCTACCATCCTGACCGACCTGAACCGCGCCGGCCTGTCTGAGCAGGCGCGCCAGATCGGGGCGGAGGCGATTGCCGGCCTGTTGCGGCCGGGGGCGTAGGCACGATGGCGGGGGCAGCAGCCACAGCGGCGCGCACAGTGGGGGCCAAGGCGCGACCGGGACGGCCGCGCAAGGCCCCCGCCCCGCCCCCGCCCTGGGTCGATGCCTTCCTGGACATGATGGTGGCCGAACGCGCCGCCAGCCCCAATACGCGCGATGCCTATCGCCGTGACCTGACGGATGTGGCTGGCTTCCTGACGCAGGCGAGACGGCCCGGGCTGGATCAGGCCAGCAGCGATGATCTGCGCGCCTATCTGGAGCATCTGGCCGCCACAAGGGTGAAGGAGGCGTCCGCCGCCAAGACGGTGGCCCGCCGCCTGTCGGCCCTGCGCCAATACTACAAGTTCCTTGTGTCGGAGGGGCATCGGGCCGAAGATCCGGCCAGCGTCCTGGACACGCCCAAACAGGGCCGGTCCCTGCCAAAAATCCTGTCGGAAAGTGATGTTGCCGCCATGCTGGCCGAGGCGGCAAGGCTGGGCGCGCCGGAGGGGCGGCGGCTGAATGCCCTGCTGGAAGTGCTGTACGCCACGGGCCTGCGCGTGTCGGAACTGGTGGGCCTGCCCATGAGCGCGCTGACCCGTGACGCCCGCGCCCTGATCGTGCGGGGCAAGGGCGGCAAGGAACGGCTGGTGCCCCTGTCCGCCCCCGCCCGCGACGCCATTTCAGCCTATCTGCCCGACCGGCCCTATTTCATGACCAAGGGGCGGGAGGGCAAGCAGCAGGCCTATCTGTTCCCGTCGCGCGCCACCGCCGGTGTGTTGACGCGGCAGCGGTTCGGGCAGTTGCTGAAGGATCTGGCGATCAAGGCGAAGCTGGACCCCGCCAAGGTCAGCCCCCATGTCCTGCGCCATTGCTTTGCCACCCACCTGCTGGACCATGGCGCCGATCTGCGCTCGGTGCAGAAGATGCTGGGCCATGCCGATATCGGCACCACGCAGATTTACACCCATGTCGCGGGTGAGCGCCTGAAACAGACGGTGGAGATGCACCATCCGCTGTCGGGCAAGCGAAAGGCCAAAGCATGATCCGTCTGGCCGCCGCCCTGGCCCTGACCCTCGGCCTCGTCCTGCCCGCCATGGCCCAGGAAGTGGTCCTTGTCCGCCATGCGGAGAAATCGACAGAGGCTGATCCCGGCCTGACCCCGGCGGGGCGGGCCCGGGCCCAGACCCTGGCCGACATGCTGCGCGCCACCCCGCCCACGATGATCCTGACCAGCCCCGCCCGCCGCACCCGCGACACCGCCGCGCCCACGGCGACGGCGCTGGGGATCACGCCGGAGGTGGTGCCCATCCCGCCCGGCGACATGCCGACGCATGTCAAGCAACTGGCGGACAAACTCTCGGCCCTGAAACCCGGTCAGGTTGCGCTGGTCGTCGGCCACTCCAACACGGTCACGCCCCTGATCGCTGCCATGGGTGGACCGACCCTGCCCAACCTGCCCGAATGCGCCTATGCCCGGCTGTACCGCTTGGACCTGGCGACCAAGACGCTGAAGCAGGAACGCTATGGGATGGGAAGCATGTGCGAGTGAGTGCCGTATCGCGGATGAGCGCAGCGTAATCCGCGGAGCGACGGTGCAGGGTAGCCGCGGATTATGGGCGACCCCACAAAAAAGCCCGCCTCGTTGGAGGCGGGCTTTTTCATTCTCAGGCGGGGTCCGCCGTCGTGATCTTCGGCTTGGGCAGGTCCAGCTTGATGTGCAGTTCCTTCAGCCGGTCCGGGGTGGTGGCGTTGGGGGCCTGCATCAGCAGGTCTTCGGCGCGCTGGTTCAGCGGGAAGACGATGACCTCACGGATGTTCGGCTCGTCGGCCAGCAGCATGACCATACGGTCGATACCGGGGGCCGAACCACCGTGCGGCGGGGCGCCCAGCTTGAAGGCCGACAGCATGCCGCCGAACTTGGCTTCCAGAACCTCTGGCGGATATCCCGCGATCTCGAACGCCTTGTACATGATCTCCGGCTTGTGGTTCCGGATGGCACCCGACGACAGTTCCACACCGTTACAGACGATGTCGTACTGATAGGCGTTGATGGTCAGCGGGTCCTGGTTCAGCAGCGCGTCCAGCCCGCCCTGCGGCATGGAGAAGGGGTTGTGGCTGAAATCGATCTTCTTGCGCTCTTCGTCATATTCAAACATCGGGAAATCGACGATCCAGCAGAACTTGTAGGTGTCCTTCTCGATCAGGTCCAATTCCTCACCGATCTTGGTGCGGGCCAGGCCGGCCAGCTTGGCGGCGGGGCCGACCTGATCGCAGACGAAGAAGACGGCGTCGCCATCCTGGAGGCCAACCGCCTCCCGCAGGGCCGCCTGGGCTGCTTCCGGTACGAACTTGGCGATGGGGCCCTTGCCGCCGGCCGCTTCGAACAGGATATAGCCGAGGCCCGGCGCGCCCAGGCCACGGGCCCAGTCGTTCAGCTTGTCAAAGAAGCTGCGCGGACGGTCGCTGACCGACGGCGCGCGGATGGCGCGGACCACGCCGCCCTTCTCGATCACGCCCTTAAAGGCCTTGAACTCCACATCCTCGCGCTTGAACACCGCCGTCACGTCGGTGATCAGCAGCGGGTTGCGCAGGTCCGGCTTGTCATTGCCGTATTTCAGCATGGATTCAGCATAGGGAATGCGCACGAACGGGTAGGGCGACACGGCCCGCTTGGTGCCCGTGAAGCCACTGAATTCCTCAAAAATCCCGTGGATCACCGGCTCAATGGCGGCGAACACATCTTCCTGGGTGACAAAGCTCATCTCGAAATCGAGCTGGTAGAACTCACCCGGGCTGCGGTCGGCGCGGCTGTCTTCATCGCGGAAGCAGGGCGCGATCTGGAAATAGCGGTCGAAGCCCGACACCATCAGCAACTGCTTGAACTGCTGCGGCGCCTGCGGCAGGGCGTAGAACTTGCCGGGATGGTTGCGGCTCGGCACCAGGAAGTCGCGGGCCCCTTCCGGGCTGCTGGCCGTCAGGATCGGGGTCTGAAATTCCACGAAACCCTGGTCGATCATGCGGCGGCGGGCGGACGCGATGACGTTGGAGCGCAGAAGAATGTTCTTCTGCATCTTCTCCCGGCGCAGGTCCAGGAAGCGGTAGCGCAGGCGCAGCTCCTCACCGGCATCCTGCTCACTATTGACCTGCAAGGGCAGCGGGTCGGCGGCAGACTGCACCGACACGTCACGCACCACGACCTCGATATGGCCGGTGGGCAGGTTCTCGTTGATCGTCTCTGCGGTGCGCGCCACGACTTCGCCGGTGATGGTCACCACCGATTCCAGGCGCAGACCTTCCAGCACCTTGAAATGCGGGGAGGAGGTGTCGACGACCAGCTGCGTGATGCCGAAATGGTCGCGCAGATCGACGAACAGCAACTGCCCATGGTCGCGCTTGCGGTTGATCCAGCCGGACAGGCGGACGGTCTGACCGGCATGGTCCAGGCGGAGTTGGCCACAATTATGCGAGCGATAGGCGTGCATGGCGGATCGATCCCAGATGCGAACAGGCAACAGAAAGGGGACACCGGCGGCAAAGCCTCCGGCACGAATGGCGCACACCACACCGGACGGGCCTTGCTTGTCAAGGCCGGCAAGCGCGGGACAGCCCCGGCATTGGGGGATTTACGGCCCGAAAACCGGGTCTGTGCATGCCCGCCCGACGGATATCCGCATTCGACAGCGGCGACGGGCTGTTGTATCACATGCGGCCATGAGCCTGATCACCACCACCGACGCCCTGTCCGCCTTCATCGCCCGTGTCCGTGACGCCGAGTACGTCACCGTCGATACGGAATTCATGCGGGAAAAAACCTACTGGCCCGAACTCTGCCTGGTTCAGGTGGCCGGCCCGAATGAGGCCGCCGCCATCGACCCGCTGGCCCCCGGCATTGACCTGTCGCCGCTATACGAGCTGCTGGCCGACCCGAAGGTGCTGAAGGTGTTCCATGCGGCCCGCCAGGACCTGGAAATCTTCGTCAACCTGACGGGTCAGGTGCCGGCCCCGCTGTTCGACACGCAGGTCGCGGCCATGGTCTGCGGCTTTGGCGATTCGGTCGGGTATGAGACGCTGATCACCAAGCTGACTCCGGCCCGCATCGATAAATCCAGCCGCTTCACCGACTGGTCGCACCGGCCCCTGACCGACCGGCAGCTGCATTATGCTCTGTCGGACGTCACGCATCTGCGCCCGGCCTATGAGAAAATCCGTGCCAAGCTGACCCGCACGGGGCGCGAAGGCTGGCTGGAAGATGAGATGGCCATCCTGACCGATGCTGCCACATACCGGACGGAGCCGGAGGATGCCTGGAAGCGCCTGAAGGTGCGGACCGAAAAGCCGCGTTTCCTGGCCATCCTGAAAGAGGTCGCCGCCTGGCGGGAGCGGGAAGCGCAGCGCAAGAACCTGCCGCGCAACCGCGTGCTGCGGGACGAGGCGCTGATGGAAATCGCCGCCCACGCGCCCACCAATGCCGATGATCTGGGCCGCACGCGTGGCCTGGGTGTGGGCATGGCGCAGGGTCGTTACGGCACGGAGATCCTGGCCGCCATCAGCACGGCGCTGGCCATTCCCGACAGCGCCCTGCCGCGCGGCGAACCGCGCGTCGAGCCCGCCCCCGGCATCGCCCCGATTGTGGAGCTGCTGCGCGTGCTGCTGAAGATGGTCTGCGACGATAATGACGTGGCCAGCCGCCTCGTCGCCAACGCCGCCGACCTGGAGGCCATTGCCGGCGACGACAAGGCCGATGTCGATGCCCTGAAAGGCTGGCGCCGCGATCTGTTCGGCGACGCCGCCCTGCGCCTGAAGCAGGGCAAGCTGGCGCTGGCGATTGCGGGCAAGAAGGTGAAGATCGTCGATCTGGGGTGATGGAGGCTAACGCCCCTGCCATCGCCGCAAGGCAGATTCCAGACCGTCAAGATCGTCCACCACCACATCCCAGATGCGGCGGGTATTGGTGCGGAAATATTCATGGACGATACGGTCCCGGATACCGCCAATTGCCCGCCATGGGATATCAGGAGCGTTGTCCTTGACCTCCGGGCTTAAGCTCTTTGCGGCTTCCCCGATGACGCTGATCGAATAAAGGACGGAGCGGACGACAACGGGATTGGCCGCAAAGGCCGCATAATCCAGTCCTTCCGTATCGCTACGAATATCAGCGATGGCCGCCAGGATGTCGGCCGCACGGTCACCATCGCCGCGTCCCATCAAAACACTCGCACATGCTGCTGCTCAAACGCTGCGCGCACCAGCGGCCGGAAACTATCTGTTTCCCCCAGATCGACCGGACGGCCCAGCAGGCCTTCCAGCATCAGGCGTGTGTCTTCCATGCGGATCAGGGAGAAAGAGCGGTCAGGATAGATATCGATGGCGATATCCACATCGCTGTCGGCCCGATCCTCACCCCGCACGACGGAGCCAAAAACCGACAGGTGGCGGATGCCGCGTCGACGCAGTTCATCTGCGCAGCCCCCGATCCTTGTCACCACGTCGTCCAGCGTGCCCGCCATGGCTCATATCCCTTGCATGACGCTCACAGCATATAGGCATTCGCCCCAAAAGAAAAACCGCCGGAGTTTCCCCCGGCGGCTTTCCTAAGATGCGTGTTCCTGTCGGAACCGTCGATCGTGGCTTTATCAGCCGACGATTTCGGTACCGGCGAAGAAGTAGGCGATCTCGATCTTGGCGTTGTCCAGGCTGTCGGAGCCATGGACGGAGTTCGCCTCGATGCTCTCGGCGAAGTCCTTGCGGATCGTGCCGGCGGCGGCATTGGCCGGGTTGGTGGCGCCCA
>CALRNG020000240.1:0-6136 GCA_943369495.1 Rhizobium sp. Q54 | reverse complement strand
CCAGCGACCTGGACGAGGATGCACCCAGCGATTTGGACCGCGCCAGCCTGGACGGCACGCTGCGCGCATATTTCAAGCAGCAGGGGATCAGTGCCAATTGGGACAGTATCGCCCAGGCGCCGCTGGACCGGCTGATCACCTCGCTGGCCATGATCTGCCCGTTCGATGCGCCAGAAAAACAGGCCCTGCTGGCAAGCCCCGACCTGAATGCCCGTGCCAAGCTGTTGCTGGCGCTGGTGG
Source organism: Rhizobium sp. Q54 (assembly GCA_943369495.1). Lineage (GTDB taxonomy): Bacteria > Pseudomonadota > Alphaproteobacteria > Azospirillales > Azospirillaceae > Niveispirillum. Next base: position 5,896 of record CALRNG020000240.1, on the reverse strand, counting down.
AAATGGCCGTCCATCAGGGCGGCGATGGTGAGGGTGGCGGGGTCCGCCATTGAATAATGCCAACGGTCAAAATTCTTGACCGTTGGCATCCGCGCCAACTGGCGCGGCGGCGGCCCATGCCGCCGAAGCTTGAAATGCCGACTTATCGGCATTTCAAGCCACTGGTAGATATCAACCTTGAGGCTTGCCTCAAACCCGGAGAAACGCGATGACCGACGCCCCCATCCAGACCGACAGCCCCCGCGTCGATCCGCGCTTGCTGGAAATCCTGGTCTGCCCGCTGACCAAGGCGCCCCTGCGCTATGACGCGGCGGCCCAGGAACTGATCTCCGATCAGGCCAAGCTGGCCTATCCCATCCGCGACGGCATCCCCATCATGCTGGTGGATGAGGCGCGGCGCCTGGACGATGCCGCCTGAATGACCGAGGAACGTTTCGCCAGCGAGGCCGGCGGTAGCAGCCATTGGCCCACCGAACTGCGCCTCAACCGCGCGGAACGGCTGCTGTCCGTCAGTTTCGATGATGGCAGCCGATACGAGCTGCCGGCCGAGTACCTGCGGGTCGAAAGCCCGTCGGCGGAGGTACAGGGCCACACCCCGGCACAAAAAAAACTGGTGACAGGCAAGCGCGATGTCGCGATCACCCGCGTCGACCCCGTGGGCAATTACGCGGTCCGTCTCACCTTCGATGACGGCCATGACAGCGGCATCTATAGCTGGACCCTACTACACCGTCTGGGGCGGGAACGTGAGGGGCTGTGGCAGGCCTATCTGGACGCGCTGACCGCCAAAGGTCTGTCGCGGTAGCCTATTTCAGCACGCAATCATCCAGCCCGTCGCGGCGCACAATCTCCATGCGCTGCTGCAAGGTGCCGGCCCGGCCCGCGACATAGCGGCCGGGCGGGTTGGCCTTCCATTTCAGGGGACTGGGCAGGATAGCGGCCAGCAGGGCTGCCTCGCGCGCATTCAGTGCCTCGGCCCCTTTGCCGAACCAGTGCCGCGACGCCGCCTCTGCGCCATAGGCGCCGGGGGCCCATTCCACGATGTTGAGATAAACCTCCAGGATGCGGCGTTTGGACCAGAAGGTCTCCACCAGTAGCGTGAACCACAGTTCCACACCCTTGCGCAGCCAGGACCGGTCGGGCCAGAGAAAGGCGTTCTTGGCCACCTGCTGGCTGATGGTGCTGCCGCCGCGCACCCGTGCATGGGTCTGGTTACGCTCCAGCGCCTTTTCCACCGCATCCAGGTCCACGCCCATATGGTCGCAGAAGCGGCTATCCTCCGCCCCGATGACGGCGCGGGCCAGATGCGGGCTGATCCGGTCGATGGAGCGCCAGGAATGGTTCCAGTCCGCCCCGCCCAGCGTGCGGATCACCATCAGCGGCGTGGCCGGCACCGGCAGAACCGCATAGGCCAGAACCCACAGGATGGAAAAGCCGAACAGCCCGGCGAGGCCCAAGGCCGCGATCCGGGCGATGCGCCGCATGTTCCACTGTTTGTCCTGGGCCATCCGGACCAGACCTCCTTTGTCCTTTTCCGTCCGCATCTTGGCGCAGACAGGGGGCATAAAGCACCGTAAAAAGACGGGCCAACGCTCCCCCAGCCAAGGATGATCCGCGATGTACAAGCTTTATGGTAATTCCGGCATGGCCAGCCTGGCCCCGCACATGGCCCTGGAAACCATTGGCGCGCCCTATGAGATGATCCGGGTGGATACCGCCTCAAAGGAACATCAGGGTGCTGCCTATCTGCGCTTGAACCCCACGGGCCGTGTGCCGGTGCTGGTGGATGGTGAACAGCCGATCTTTGAGACAGCCGCCATCCTGCTGCATCTGGCCGACCGTCACCAGGAAGCAGGCCTGATGCCGCCGCTGGGCAGCATGGAACGGGCGCTGGCCTATCAATGGCTGATCCACCTGACCAATTCGGTCCAGGTCGCCTACCTCGCCTATTACTACCCCGAGCGGCAGGTGACGGACCCGACCCTGGCCGACAGCGCGAAGCAGGCGGCGGAACTGCGGGTGGGGGAGTTGTTCGGTCTTCTGGACAAGGCGCTGGAGGGGCGTGACTGGCTGACGGGGGACAAGCCGGGGATCGTGGATTTCATGTTGCTGATGCTGACGCGCTGGGGCCGCAATTTCGCAGGGACGCCGCCGCGCCTGCTGCCCAATATCGGCGCCCATGCCGCACGTACCGCCGCGCTGCCCGCCGTGATCCGTGCCTTCGAACAGGAGGGGCTGGCCCAGCCCTGGTACTAGGGCTGTTTTCGGTTGACCGAAAACAGCCTCGGCGGCGACTACCGCCACGCCGCTCGTGCGGCGTAGCCAAGCTGCGGATGCAGCGCCAACTATTGAGGCTCACGAAAGCCCGGAGCGCGTTTTCGTTCATCGGAAGTACGCTCTGAACGACCATCGTCTCCCCCAATCACCCCACTTGTTGTGTGCCGATTCGCACCCTCCACCACCCGTGTGATGGCTGGATTGTGGGAAATGCGGATTGACGGCGCGGGCGCGAAGGGCCAATTACGGCCCCATGCATGAAAAGACGTAACCCGCCCCCGGGTCCCGTGCGGGATACCAGGGGGGCCAAAGCCCGACCCGACCCGCGATGACGGGTTGGCGCGGACGGCTTGTGGCGTACCTGGACCCTGCGGCCGACGGTGCCTGACGCACCCAGGCCCATCCTTGAGCACAGGGGCACCGGGATCGAGCGCCGATTTCGGCATGGAATTTTTGGACGTCCCGGCCCGGCCGGGGCGTTCGCCGCTTATCGGATCGCATCGGCCCGGCCGATGCCGGACGGGGCGGACCAACCAGAAGGAGACGAGACCTTGACTGAACAACTGCTTGCCGGAAAGAACATCGCCATTCTCGTGGCCAATGGCTTCGAAGAGCTGGAGATGACCGAGCCGCAGCGCGCCCTGCTGAAGGCCGGCGCCAAGCCGAAAGTGATTTCGCCCGAACAGGGCCTGGTGAATGGCTGGCACGGCGCGTCCTGGGGCCATTATTTCCCGACCGACCGCCATGTCGGTGAAGTGTTGGCCGCCGATTTCGACCTGCTGGTCCTGCCGGGCGGCGACCGTTCGGTGGCCAAGCTGGCGACCAACCCGCACACCCGCCGTATCGTGGGCAGCTTCATCGACAGCGGCAAGGGTATCGCCGCCTTCGGCAAAGGCGTTGAGCTGCTGGCCCTGGTGGAGCGTATCAAGGGCCGCACCGTGACCGGCGCCGACAGCGCCCGCGCCGCCCTGGAAGCCGCCGGCGCCAAGTGGTCGGACGATGAGATCGTCCAGGACCGCTTCCTGCTGACGGCCAAGAGCAACGAGGACATGTCCGGCCTGATCGACGCCATGCTGCGGAACTTCACCGCCGCCGTCGAACAGCGTAAGGCCGCCGCCTGATCCTTCAGGCTGGCCCGTCCTGGTGACGAAAAACCCCGCTGTCCGGCTGGACAGCGGGGTTTTTGTTTGTCGCGTCAATGCGCTGATGCCAATCCGCTTGAAGGATGGCGTCGCTGCGAAGACGCTTGGCTCCTACCGCCGCCGCCGTGGCGCCTTCGGCATATCCATACCCGACGATTCGGCCTCCGCCCGTTCCCGGCGGCGTTCGGGGCGGCCCCGGCGAGATGCGCCGGTGCCCGACCCGCGCCCGCCCGGCATCTCCGTCCCATCCGGGTTCAGCAGGCGGAAGACCATGGAGCCGGTGATGGCATCGGCCTCAATCAGCCGGATCTTCACCCGTTCACCCAGCTTGAACACACGGCGGTGACGGCGGCCCAGCAGGCAGTGATGTACCTGGTCATGGTCGTAGAAATCATCGGGCAGGGTGGAGACGGGCACGATCCCGTCCGCCCCCGTCTCATCCAGGCTGACAAACAGGCCAAAATTCGACACGCCGCTGATCTTGCCGCTGAAGGTCGCGCCCACCCGGTCGGACAGGTATGAGGCGACATAGCGGTCCAGCGCGTCGCGTTCCGCATCCGCCGCCCGGCGTTCGGTGCCGGATATCTGCTCCCCGATCTTGTCCAGCCTGCCCATCTCCTCATCGCTGAGACCGCCATCGCCCAGATGATAGGCGCGGACCAGCGCCCGATGCACGATCAGGTCGGCATAGCGGCGGATGGGGCTGGTGAAATGGGCATAGCGTTCCAGGGCCAGACCGAAATGGCCGAGATTGTCCGGCTGATACACGGCCTGCGCCTGAGAGCGCAGGATGACGGTGCTGATCAGCTCTGATTCCGGCGTGTCCCTGGCCTTGTCCAGGATGTTGGTGAAGGCGGCGGGCCGCATCACCGTGCCCTTGGCCAGATTATAGCCCATGGTTTTCAGGAACTCGCGCAGCGGTTCCAGCTTGTCCAGGGCCGGTTCGGCATGGACACGGTAGAGCAGGGGCGTGTCGCGCGCCTCCAGCGCTTCTGCCGCCGCGACATTGGCGGCGATCATGAATTCCTCAATCAGGCGGTGGCTGTCCAGGCGGGCGCGCACCCCGATCTCGGCCACCTTGCCATCCTCCCCGATCCGCACCTTACGTTCGGGCAGGTCCAGTTCCAGCGTCCCGCGCTTGGACCGCGCACGCGCCAGCACCGCATAGGCGCCATAGAGCGGGCGGATGACGGGGTCCAGCAGCGGCCCGGTCAGATCGTCTGGCGCACCGTCAAATGCGTCCTGCACCTGTTCATAGGTCAGGCGCGCAGCAGAGCGCATCAGGCCGCGCACGAACCGATGCCGCTTGATCCGGCCCGTGGCGTCGATCCAGATATGGGCGGCCAGACAGGCGCGGTTGACGCCGGGCTTCAAACTGCACAGCTCGTTCGACAGCGCCTCCGGCAGCATGGGCACGACGCGGTCGGGGAAATAGCAGCTGTTGCCCCGATCCAGCGCCGCCTTGTCCAGCGGGCTGCCCGGCGTGACATAGGCCGACACGTCGGCAATGGCGACCAGCAGGTGCCAGCCGCCTTCATTATTCGGGTCCGTATCCTTCTCCGCAAACACCGCATCGTCGAAATCGCGCGCATCGGCCCCGTCAATGGTGACCAGCGGGATATCGCGCAGATCGGTGCGGCCCGACAGGGTCGGTTCCTGGGCGGCTTCGGCCTGCTCGATCGCGGCCGGCGGAAAATGCACCGGGATGCCATGCTGGTGGATGGCGATCAGGCTGATGGCCCTGGGCTGATCAATGCCGCCCAACACCTCCACCACACGCGCCTGTTTCAGGCCATGGCGGGATGAGGGCAGAACCTCTGCCACCACCAGATCGCCAGGGGCGGCGTCCATAGCGTTCTGGGCCAAGATCACGAATTCTGCCTTGGCCCTTCGGTCGGCAGGGCGCAGCCGACCGCCATCGGGGCCCAGCTCATAAACGCCCACCATCTGCGCGGTCTGGTCCCCGCCCAGCTTCTTGATGGTACTGCCCTCGTACAGGTCATCGCGGATACGGGCCAGCCGGGCCAGTGCCTTGTCCCCCTCACCCAGGGCCGGGCTGCCGCGTCGTTCCGGCTTCATGATGATGCGCGGCGGTTCCCGGTCCGGGTCGGACCAGTTCAGTGGCCGGGCTATCACCTCCCCATCCACATCCACGCCCGTCACGATCACAACACCGACGGGCGGCAGGCTGGCCGGCGGGGCCAGACGGCGGCGCCCACCCTTCTCGATCGCCCCATCCCCTTCCAGATCGCGCAACAATTCCTTCAGCGCGACACGGTCATCGCCGCTGATATGGAAGGCGCGCGCAATCTCCCGCTTGCCCACCGGGTACGGGCTTTCCCGGATGAATTCCAGGACCTGATCCTTGGTGGGGAAGGGGGCTTCTTTCTTGGGATTTTTCAAGGGGATGATGTCCGCGTGTGCAAGATGATCTGAAGGCAAAAAAATAGGCGAGACGCCGATAGGTTCCTTCAAGA
>CALRNG020000239.1:0-6138 GCA_943369495.1 Rhizobium sp. Q54 | reverse complement strand
ATCAGCCGCAGTCAGCGACCCGAAATGGACATCATTGACGGGTTGCTGCACCCGCGACAGATCTACCAGCCGCTGACGCCCCACCGGCGTGGTCATCAGCAGAACGCGGCGGCTGTCGTTGGTGTCGCGCAGTTTGCGCACCAGCCCCTTGGCCACCAGCTTGTTCACCTCTGTCGTGACAAAGGTCCCCGACAGGCTCAAATGCTCGGCCACGGTCTTGACATTGACGTTGCCCAGTTCCTGCAAATGGTCGATGGAGACCAGGATCGTGTATTGCGGCCCGGTCAGGCCGATCAGCCGACCGAACCCGTCGCGCACCGCCGTCAGCCGGCTGCTGAAGGCCAATGCTGAATGCACGAAGGCCCGGAAGGCGTCGTCGCGCCCATACAGCAGCAGTTCCTTGCGCGTCACCGTGGCTGCGGCTGTCATTGGGCCTTCATCCTTCCGGCCTCCATTTTCCACTTCCCGTTGATCCATTCGCCGTTACACCTTTTGGCCTTATACTAACGGCATGAAATCATGACCTCGGTCATTCGTTCCTGCCCCGCCATCGCCAGCGCCCACATCCGTGGGCTTGGCTCACGCGGCAGTCGCCGCCGTACCACCGGTCAAATTTCTTGACCGGTGGTATATCGTTCAGAGCCCCTTCATTGTGCAAGTGTCGGCGATCATTTCTCCGGCACGTCACCCGTTTTGCATGTGCTCATGATGCTATCAAGCAAGGCCCCTGCCCCCTGCCAGTCATAGGTGCGGAAGCTGTGGCCACGCGTCACGAACTGCGCGCCGGCATAGAACATTTCATATTGCAGATGCCGGCTGGCGAATTCCGAGCCCAGGGCATCCCAGGCCAGCTTCAGGAACCGTACCCGCTGACGTGCGGTGCTGACACCGGACTGCTGAATACGGTCGATGGTGGCGGCCAGGGCGGGATCGCCATAATCGGCCGCCGAGGAGGGCAGCATTATCAGCGATCCGCCGGCCAGTTCCCGGATCATGTCAATGAAGCGGGGATAAAGTTCCTGGGTGAAGACCTGGGCGGCATAGAGCATGTGGCGGTTGGGCAGCCAGACACCGCCGGCTTCTTCCCCCGCCGCTTCCATGCCAGCCACGAACGCCTCTACCGCCGCTGCGTCGGAAGCCAGCTTGCCCAAGATCGATTGCACCGGTGGCAGGGACGTGGTGCCCAGGGTGTCGGTCAGCCGCCGCGCCACGCCGACCAGGAATTTCAGCTTCACCATCAGGCGGATTTGAGCCTGATAGTTCTGGAAGATATGGCCCGGCGTGCCGTGGAACTGGTCACGGGCCATGTCGGTATCGCGATAGACGAACACCCTTTCCCAGGGTACGTGCACATCTTCAAACCAGACCAGTGCATCATTTTCATCGAAACGGCTGGCCAGGGGATTGTCGAAGCCGCTGACGGCATGTGCCTCATAGGATTTGCGCGAGAGGATCTTCAGGCCGCTGGTCGCCATGGGGATGGCGAAAGAGACGGCGTAATCCTCCTCTCCCTTACGCAGAGGCTGTAGGTTGGCCACGAACAGCTCGTTCGACATGATGGTGCCGGTGCCCATCATCTTGGCCCCGCGCACGGTGATGCCGCTGCTATCCTCATCCACCACCCGCATGATCACGTCATCGAAAGCCTGATCCCCCGTCGCCTTGGACCGGTCCAGTTGCGGGTTGATGATGACGTAGGACAGATAATGGTCGGCATCGCGCGCCTGTTCGTAATAGGTGGCGAAATTGGCGGCCAGACGGGGGTTGGCCGCGCGAAACCGCTCCAGCCCCATATATTGCCCGGTCAGGGCCGACGCGACATGATCGGGTGACCGGCCCATAAAGCCCCCATGCATCCGCGCCCACGCCACCAGCGCCTGCCGCCGGTCCAGCATTTCCCGGTGATTGCGCGGTATCTGCCAAGCCCGCCCCACCTGCCCACCGGACGTGGGGGAGGTGAAGGTCATCCGTTCCACATTCTCCGGCAATGCCTGCATGTCATAGAGGGCGGCGGCGGAGCGCACGGCATTGCGAAAGGCCGGATGCAGGGTGACATCGCCCGCCACCTTTCCGTCCAGATGGACTGTCCGCCCATCGCGCAGGCTTGTGATATGGCGGTCGCCATCCTTGATCGCGGTCATGCGTCGTATCCTTCAATTGGCAGGGGTGGCCGGGGCAGCGCATGGTATCCGCCGCCATAAAACAGCAGCGGCCGGCCCTCCTGGGCATGGCCGCCGTCGAGAAGCCGGCCAATGAACAGGGTGTGGGTGTCGGTCATCCATTCGTCATGGCGCTCGCAGGCCATCCAGGCGAGGCTGTCCGCCAGCACGGGCACGCCAGCGCGGTCGATGAAGCGGGGGGCCAGGTTCGGCACAGGCTGACCCGCGAAATGCCGGGACAGGTCACCCTGTTCTTCGGCCAGCACGGAAATGCCGAAACGGGGTTGGGCCTGCATCTGCCCGTGCATCCGCGCCTCGCGCCTTACACTGATCAACAGCAGGGGCGGGGACAGCGAGACGGACACGAAGGAATTCGCCGTCATCCCATGCACATCCGCCCCGGCGCCACAGGTGATGACCACGACGCCGCTGGCGAAATGGCCGAAAAGGGTGCGCAAGGTACGCGGATCATCCGCCCGGTTCATCGCGGTCCCTCCCATTTTGAAAGATGGCTTTCTGACAAAGCTATCAAGGCCAGCATCAATGGCTGGCACCCGACAGATCCAGCGGCAGGCTGCAACGTGCCACCACAGGCATGCGCGTTGGTGCCGGGGTGTTGCGGCTGCGGCCTACGAAGCGGGGAATGCCGGCGGTGACGACGGCGCCGATGCCGGGTGGATCGCCATTCTTCATGGCGGCCAGGGCAGTATCGGTCGTGGCGCCGACGGGGGCATCCATGATGACCAGATCGGCATCGCGCCCAGGTCGCAAGCGGCCACTATTCAGAAGGTAGATGTCGGCGACATTGCCCGTGGAGGCCGCAATGAACCATTCGGGTGGCATGTCGGTCAGCGAGGCCAAATTGATCATGGTGTAGATCATGCCCAGGGGCATGATGCCACTGCCGGTCGGCGTGTCGGTGGCGATGAGGAAACGATGGAACTGATCATGCCGCCGCGCCAGTTCCGCACACAGGATCGTGGTGCGCAGATTGCCGGCGGTGCAGACCTGCATCGCGATGTCACTTTCTAGGATCAGCAGCTCATATTCCGCATCGGGCAGGGCCACCGGCCCGCCATTGACGTGGAAGGAGACGTGTGGACGCATGGCCAGCAGGTGAGCGGCGCGGATGGGGGAGGAGCCGGGGATGGAGGCACCGCCCGTATGGACAGTGGTGATCATCCCCGCCGCCCGTGCCCAGCCGATCAGCGGGGCATAGTCGAAGGGGCTGGGGAAGTTGCCAAACCCGGCCTTGGCCAGCCAGACGCCATCGCGGCGCAGGTCCATGAAATCGGCCTCCACCAACCCTGGTTCCAGGATCACGGAACCGGCATGCACCCGCATGCCGCCGGGGCGGTAATGTTCGAAACATTTATGCGCGGCCAGTGCCAGGGCCTTGACCCCGACCGGGTCGCGGGGGCGGCCCGGCACATGCACCTCGCTGGCGCTGATGCTGGTGGTGGTGCCGCCATGAACATAGCTTTCCAGGAACCCCACCGTCTTCTGGCGGGGCGTATAATCGCCGAAGGTGTTGTGCACCTGGCTATCGATGAAGCCGGGGCAGACGGTGCCGCCGCGCGCGTCGATGACGATGTCCGCCGCGTCAACCGCAGCGGCATCGGCCGTGCCGACGGAGCGGATCAGCCCGTCCTCGCACAGGATCGTGTCACCGGCCACGAAGGGTTCGCGGAAATCACCGCTGACGATGGTGGCAATATTGACGATGGCGAGTTTCATGCTCTGGCCTCCTTCAGACCTGTTCCTCAGTCGCCGCCGGAGCTGCTTCCGGTCACCCGGAAACAGCTCTATCTCAGCCCGTCCAGGCCCTTGGCTTCTTCCTTCCTCACCCCACCAACCCGCTGGTTCAGCCGGCCGCGATTGGCAAAGCCGCAGATCACGGCAATCTGGCCGGGCAGGGGAGCGGAATGCAGCGTCACGCTCATCGCGTCATAGTGGGAGCGGACATAGAGCGCTTCCTTGTAGGCCAGGGGCACGTCGATGCTGGTGCCCGGCCCGCCGATCTTGGTGGCCGACGAGACCCAGGCCGCCCCGCCGCCCACGGCATCGCGCATGATGTCGCCGAAGATGGTGGTGAGCATGGCGACGCCATGCTCCTGCTCTCCGGCCAGGCCGACAATGGCGCCCTTGCCGTAGCTTTCCACCTTCTCCGTGCCCATCAGTTCCACACCGCGCCTTGTGATGGCGTGGCCGACGGAACGGCTGCCCTCGATCAAGGCAGACAGGTCCTGCTGGAAAGGCCTGCTGGCATAGGGATTTTCCACGATGCCGGCCACCACCACCTTGCGCAGAAGCCGGTCGGCGTCCTGGCCGGCCTCTGCAAAGCTTTCCTCGATGAAGCTCAGCAGTTTGATGATCTTCATGGGCGTTCTCCCGCGTCAGAAGCGTTTGCGCACGGACAGTGACCATTCGCGGCCACGGTCCAGCACCAGTTCGGTCAGGCCCAGGCTGATGTCGTCGCTGAAGGCGCCCGAGATGAAGCGTTCGTCGCCGATGTTGCGAACCCGGGCCAGCACGGTCCAGCCAGCCTCCTCGTTATCGACGGCGATGCCCGCATCGACCATGTGATAGCCGGGCTGATAGGCCTGGGGCGAGTTGATGGAGTTATTATGCACGCCCGTACGGTATGACCAGTCCAGGCGCGGCGTCACGGTCCAGTCCGTACCCGTCTGGACGGCGTAGGACACGGCACCGGTCAGGCTCCATTCCGGAGTTTTGATCAGCTTGCTGTCCGCCGTCACCTGGGCGCCGGGGGCCGTTTCCCGATAATCGGCGTCGGTGTAGCCGATGGAGCCTTCGATCTGCAGCCCCTCCATGGGTACCGCCGTCAATTCCAGCTCGCCACCCGCGATACGGGCCTTGGCGGCGTTCAGGATGATGGGGGCCACCGAGACGTTCTGCACTGTCACCTGCACATCACGGTAGATGGTGTGGAACAGGGCGCCGTTCAGGCGCAGGCGTTTGCCGGCCAGATCGGATTTGAAGCCCACCTCCTTCACCTTGGCGATTTCCGGTGCGAAGGAGGGGATGACCTCACGCGGGTCCTGACCAGGAGCTGGGGCGATGGGCGGGAACACGCGTTGGGTGAAGCCGCCGGACTTGAAACCCTCCGAATAGGTCGCGTAGGTCATCAGCGCGTCATCCCAGCGATAGGCCAGGTTGACCATGGGCGTCCATTTCTTGAACACCCGCTCCACCTCCACATTCGGCAACAAGGGCGTTCCAGCCGGGATGCCGATCTTGGTGCTGATCACATACTGGTTGGGCAGGAAGCGCTTGGCGTCGCGGGTGAAGCGGATGCCGCCCGTCAGGCTCAACCCTTCGGCCAGCTGCGCCGTGCTCTGCGCGAAAAACGCGATGCTGTCATTGTCGATCGAACCGCCACTCTGGAAATCCGCGACGGGGAAGGTGACACGCTCCAGGCTTGTGCCCTTCTCCTTGAAGTAGAAGGCACCCAGCAGATAGTTCAGCTTGTCATCGAAGGCCTTGCCCAGCACTTGCAGCTCTTCGCTGAACTGCCACTGGTTGCTCAGCGTGTCGACATAGGCGATATCGACCGGCGTGTGGTCCTGGTCGATATTGTAGGCGCTTTCCACATCGCGATAGGCGGTGATGGAGCGCAGTTCGACCGCGTCCAGATCCCAGCTGACATTGACCGAGCCACCCCAGATGTCCAGGTCGGAATTGGGCTTGCGGGTGGCATAGTCACGGTTCAGGCCCGGCGAGACCCAGTGCTGACCGAAACATGGCGCCAGGGCCGGCGGGTTGGTGGTGGGTGGCGCGCCACCGGCACAGGCGGCACCGTTCAGCACGACATTGTGGAAGAAGGGAAACAGGCCCGCCTTCTGGTTGGCCGGGAAGGGGGTGGGCACGCCGTCGGGCCCCTGCGGATAGAAACCGGCGGCATTGGTGTCGGACAGGACATAGGCGGCGCCGTTGGTCCGTTCGCGGGTCACGTCGA
>CALRNG020000238.1:0-6140 GCA_943369495.1 Rhizobium sp. Q54 | reverse complement strand
GAGACGGCGGCCGGTTTGCGGCAGGCCACCGCGATTGCGCGCGGGCCGCGCGTGACGGCGCTGCTGTTCGGGGCCGTGGATTTATCGGCGGAACTGGGCTGCACGCTCGGCTGGGAACCACTGCTCTTCGCCCGCTCTACCCTGGTGGCGGCAGCGTCAGAGGGCGGGATCGGCCTATTCGACGTACCCTCCATCGATGTCGCGGATATGGACGGGCTGCGCTCTTCCACCCAGCGCGCCAAGGCGCTGGGCTTCACGGGCCGGGCCTGCATCCACCCCTCGCAGGTGTCGGTGGTGAATGAGGTCTTCACGCCGACCGAGGCCGACATCGCCCGGGCCAACCGCGTGGTGGACGCCTTTGCACATGCGGGCGGCGGCGTGGCCCTGCTGGATGGAAAGCTGATCGAAATGCCTGTGGTGCGGGCGGCCCGGCGTGTGCTGGCCGCCGCCGGACAATGAAGGAACAGACCATGGTACAGAACTGGAAAGAAGTCGGCCCCAACCGCTATCGCGAGACTTTCGGCCGCTATTTCGAGGATTTTAATGTCGGCGATATCTATGAGCATCGGCCCGGCAAGACCGTCACCGAATATGACAATCACCTGTTCACGCTGCTGACGCTGAACACCCACCCCATGCATTTCGATACCGAATTCGCCAAGGCCAGCGAGTTCAAGCAGAACCTGGTGGTCAGCCCCTATACGCTGGCCCTGCTGATCGGCATGAGCGTGACGGATGTCAGCCAGAAGGCCATCGCCAATCTGGGCATGGACGAGGTGAAGTTCAGCGCCCCCGTCTTTGCCGGTGACACGCTGTATGGCGAAAGCGAAGTGCTGGCCAAGCGCGCCTCCGAAAAGCGGCCCAACCAGGGCATCGTCACCATCCTCACCTTGGGCAAGAACCAGAACGGCGTCACCGTCTGTTCGTTCAAGCGCAACATGCTGATCCCCTTCCGTGGCCATGCCGTGGAAGACCGGGTCGCAAATTACTGATCCAAGCGGGAGCCGACAGATATGACCACGCCCCACCCCGGCATCCACGCCGATGATGAAGCCGCCATCCTGGACAGCATCGAACGCTGGCTGGCACGCGAGGTTCGCCCCGTGGCGGACAAGCTTGAACATGACGACATCTACCCAACCCAGCTGGTTGAGCAGATGAAGGAACTGGGCCTGTTTGGCGCCACGATCAGCCCGGAATATGGCGGGCTGGGCCTGCCGGCCAAGACCTATACCCGCATTGTCAGCCTGATCGCCGAAACCTGGATGTCGCTGACCGGCATCTTCAACAGCCATATCATGATGGCGACGGTGGTGGAGAAGTTCGGGACCGAAGCGCAGAAGCATTATTGGCTGCCGAAATTCTGTTCGGGCGAAATCCGCGGTGGCCTGGGCCTGACGGAGGCCGATGCCGGTACCGATCTGCAGGCCATCCGCACTCGCGCCGTCCGCACCGATCGCGGCACCTATATTGTCAACGGCACCAAGACCTGGATCTCCAACGGGATCGAGGGCGGGGCCGTGGCCCTGCTGGTCAAGACCGACCCCGACGCGCAGCCGCGCCACAAGGGCATGACCATGCTGATCGCACCCAAGCTCGATCCCGACAATGGCAAGCGCTACGAAGGCTTTCGCACCGGCAAGAAGCTGGAAAAGATGGGCTATAAGGGCATCGACAGTGCCGAGCTGATCTTTGAGGATTATGAACTCGATGCCGAGCGCCATCTGGTCGGCGGGGTTGAGGGCAAGGGCTTCCACATGGCGGTGGGCGGTCTGGAGCTGGGCCGTATCAACATCGCCGCTCGCGCCGTCGGCATTGCCCGCCGCGCGCTGAAGGAAAGCGTGGCCTATGCGCAGACCCGCCGCACCTTCGGCAAGCCCATCGGTGAGCATCAGGCCATCCAGTTGAAGCTGGGCGAAATGGCCACCAAGGTGCGGGCATCCGAACTGCTGGTCCAGGACGCAGCGGCGGCTTACGACCGGGGCGAACGCTGCGACATGGAAGCGGGCATGGCCAAGTATTTCGCCTCTGAAACGGGGGTCGAGGTCACGCTGGAGGCCATGCGCATCTTCGGCGGCTACGGCTATTCCAAGGAATACCCGATTGAGCGCCTGTATCGCGACGCGCCGCTGATGTGCATCGGCGAAGGCACCAATGAGATGCAGCGCATCATCATCGCCAAGCAGATGATTGCGCGCAATCCGGTGTGATTGGTTCTACTGGCCCTAATCTCCCGTCATCCCGGCGAAAGCCGGGACCCAGCGTGAGGCGCGGTTAGCGCCGAGATGGCTTTTGTCGCGGCAGACGCCGCTCTACGCCTGGGTCCCGGCTTTCGCCGGGATGACGGGGAGTGTTGAAGTTGCCCCCCCACGGAGACCCCCCGTCCATGACCCGTCCCCTTTCCGGTATCCGCGTCATCGCGGTGGAGCAATATGGCGCCGGGCCTTATGGCAGCATGCTGCTGGCCGATCTGGGCGCCACGGTGATCAAGGTGGAAAACGCCGCCACCGGTGGGGACGTCTCCCGTTCCACAGGGCCGCATTTCCTGGGCGATGGTGACAGCCAGTTCTTCCAGACCTTTTCCAAGGGCAAGCAATCGGCCAGCATCGACCTGAAAAGCCCGGAAGGACGCGCCGCCTTCAACGAGCTGCTGGCGGGGGCGGACGCTCTGATCAACAATCTGCGCGGCGATCAGCCCGCCAAGCTGGGCCTGACCTATGAGGCGGTGAAGGCGATCAACCCGCGTCTGGTCTGCGCGCATCTGTCGGCCTATGGCCGTAGTAACAGCCGGGAGACCTGGCCCGGATACGATTACCTGATGCAGGCCGAGGCCGGCTTCATGGGCCTGTCGGGGGAGCCGGACGCACCGCCCACCCGGCTGGGCGTGTCCATGGTGGATTTCATGACGGGCACCATGATGGCGTTCGGCACCGTGTCGGCCATCTTAGGCGCCAAGGCCACCGGGCTGGGCTGCGACGTGGATGTCGCCCTGTTCGATACGGCCCTGCATCAGCTCTCCTACCCCGCCACCTGGTATCTGAATGCCGGCGATCAGGTGACGCGCCTGCCGCGCGGCGCACACCCGTCCATCGCCCCCAGCCAGTCTTTTAAGACCCGCGATGGCTGGGCCATGCTGATGTGCCAGACCCCGAAATTCTGGGAGGAGTTCTGCCGCCGTGCCGGGCGGGCGGACTTGGCTGATCGTTCGGAATTCAAGGATATTCCCGCCCGCCGGGCCAACCGGCAATTGCTGTCCGACACGCTGGACGATGTGCTGTCCACCAAGACCACGGCGGAATGGCTGTCCATCCTGGGCGGGCATGTCCCGTTCGCGCCCATCACCAACCTGGATCAGGCGCTGGATAATCCGTTCGTAGCGGAGATCGGCATGGTGGAAACGGTGGACCATCCCGACGCCAATGGTGGCACCTTGCGCCTGCTCTCCTCCCCAATCCGCATCAATGGCGAACGGCCCAGGGGTGTACGCGCGCCCAAGTTGGGGGAGAGGACCGAATGAAGCTGCAGGGGATCAAGGTTCTGGACCTGTCAGCCTTCCTGCCGGGTCCGCACATGACCATGATGATGGCCGACCATGGCGCCGACGTGATCATGGTCGAACCCGCAAATGGCACAGGCGAGCCGACGCGCGAGATCGGGCAGAAGACGGCAGACGGGATCACCGTCTGGTTCCGCAATATCGGGCGCGGCAAACGGTCGGTGGCGCTGAACCTTAAGGACCCGACCGACCACGCCCTGTTCATGGACCTGGCCCGTGATGCCGATGTGGTGGTGGAGGCGTTCCGTCCCGGCGTGGTGAAGCGGCTGGGCGTGGATTACGACGCCGTGCGCACCATCAATCCGGGCGTGGTCTATTGCTCCATCTCCGCCTTCGGGCAGTCCGGCAAGTACGCACACAAGCCGGCCCATGACATGACGGTACAGGCGCTGGCCGGTCTGGTCGATCTGAACCGGGGACTGAGCGACAATAAACCCGCCAGCCCCAATATGCCGGTGGCCGATATGGCCGCCAGCCTGATGGCCTTTTCCGGCGTGCTGATGGCCCTGCTGCGCCGGACGCAGACGGGCAAGGGCGACTATGTCGATCTGTCCATGTTCGATGCCGCCTTCGCCTGGACACCCAATGTCACCGGCCCGGTCTTTGCCGAGGATCGGCATCCGCCCGTCAAGGACATGCGCAGCTTCGGCGGGTCGGCCATGTACCATATCTATGAAACGGCGGATGCCCGTTTCCTGGTGCTGGGCGGGTCGGAGATCAAATTTGCCGAAAACCTGCTGACGGCGCTTGGCCGGCCCGACCTGCTGCCGTTTGCTAAAATGCAGCCGGGGCCAGCGCAGGAACCGCTGCGCACCTTTTTCAAAGAAACCTTCGCCACCCGCAGCCTGGCAGAGTGGCAGGAATTCCTGCGCTTGGTTGATTGCTGCTGGGCACCGGTGCGCAGCCTGAAGGACGCGTTTGACGATCCGTTCGTGGCCGAACGCGGCATGGTTCTGACCGATCAGGACGGTTATCGCCATATCGGTGTACCCATCCGCTTTGCCGACGAACCCGCCCAGCCGCGCTTCGATCTGCCGGCTTTCGGGGACAAGTCGGCGCGTTGGTGATGAACAGCTGAATGATTGAACCTTCTTCCCCATTACGGGCGGCATGTTAGGTCCGCCTGTGGAGTAGTACCACCGGTCAAAGTTCCTGACCGGTGGTATCGGCGCGGATATATCCCTCCGGAACCAGCCTGTTGACCGCGTAGTGGACAAGTTCGGCATCAGACTTGAGCGGTTTCCGGGCCGAACACATCATCCGCCGAACAACCAACGCTCAAAGTGACGATCCCCCCCTGGAAGAAACTTGTGAAACCGCTGTTTCACCGGGGTGGGCGGAGCTTTGCGTGCAAGGCGGGTCGAAAAGTGCCCGGCATGCTTTCTGGGACCATATTTCGTCTGGGAGACAAGAATGAGGGACGTAAAGTTCAAGCCCCCGTCCGGCGCGTCGCGCCTGGCCATCACGATGGCTATCGGGGCATCCATGTTGGCGTCCAATGCGCAGGCGCAGGACACAGCCAAGACCAGCAGCGGGGAGACCATTCAGCTGGAGGAAATCATCGTGACCGCCCGCAAGCGGTCCGAAAACATCCTGAAGACGCCCGTGTCCGTCACCGCGGTGACCGCGGAAGAGGTGGAACAGCGCGGCATCACGTCTGTTCAGAACCTGTCGGAGCAGACCCCCGGCTTCAACATCAACAATAACAGCAGCGGGCGCGGCGACCGGTCGTTCCAGCAGCTGATCCTGCGCGGCTTCACCCCCGCCACAACCGACAGCACGCCTGTCGCCACCTTCATCGACGGTGTTCCCGTCTCCTCCCCCACCGCCGTGATGAGCGTGTCCAGCCCGGAACGCATCGAACTGCTGCGCGGTCCGCAATCGGCCTATTTCGGGCGCAACACCTTTGCCGGTGCCCTGAATGTGGTGAATAAGGAGCCGGGCAATGACTATGGCGGCAGCCTGACCACCATGATCGGCACCCGCAATGCCCGCCGCGTACAGGCCGAACTGGAAGGCCCCCTGGTGGAGGACAAGCTGTCCTTCCGCGTTGCCGGCGATTACAACGCCAAGGACGGCACGTACAAGAACTACGCTAACCCGTCCATGACCCTGGGTGACCAGTCGTCGCGCAATGCCAACCTGCTGCTGGTGGCCACGCCGACCGAGAACCTGACCATCAAGGCGTTTGGCATCATTTCCCATGACAAGGACGGCCCCGCCGCCCTGGGCCTGATCAGCGCGCGCGCCGTCACCGACCGTACGGGTCGCGTCGTTGTGCCGGCCCAGCAGAACTGCACCCTGGGCGGTTTCAACCCGTTCATGTGCGGCACGGTCCCATCCCTGCCCGCCACAACGCCGTCCGGCAACTACAATGTCGACAGCTTCGTGCGCAACGCCCTGGCCGTGACCACCAACCGCCTGATCGACCCCACTGACAGCGTTGACAGCTATGGTCTGGTGCGTGATTACCGCCACGCCCATCTGGTGGTGGATTATGAAATCCCTGATACCAACTTCACCATCAGTTCCCTGACCGGTATCAACCACGAGGAATGGGGCTCGCTGTCGGATATCGGCAATT
>CALRNG020000237.1:0-6145 GCA_943369495.1 Rhizobium sp. Q54 | reverse complement strand
GACCTTACGCTGATAGGTGCCGAACTGCCGGACAAACTCGGCTGATGTGACCATCACCATGTTATGCTCTCCGGTTACGCATCTTCTGTATTTTACGTAAAATTTGGCGCTGAGCAAGCGTGGTATGGTTCAAATAAGGGACCATGAGCTTCGTAACGGTTTGAGAGAAGCCCGTCACCGGCCCATAAAGCCCCCCCCTGCGACCAAACATCCCCATCCCAATCATTCCCCCGTCTTTTGATTTATCGCAACGCGCGCCGGATCGCACAGGCCTAGGGTACGGTCAGGGTGGGTTGGCCACCGAACTGTTCATGACCGTTTCCAAGGGGTGCCCCGATGTCCGGGCCGGAGACATTGCTGGAGAAGGCGGCGGCTGCGGATGCGGCGCAGGCGGCGTTTGAGACGGGGGTGGGGCGCAAGCCGGCGGCGGCGCCCAAGGGGGCCGATGTGCCACCGCCGTCGCTCTATGCCGCGCGCGTCAAGGTGCAGCCCAAATCGGTGACGGGCAAGTACCGCACCATCAAATGGGCGGTGCTGATCTTCTGCCTGACGCTGTACTACCTAGCCCCCTGGGTCCGGTGGGACCGGGGGCCGGAGGCGCCGTCACAGGCCCTGCTGATCGATATGGGGGCGCCGCGCGCCTATCTGTTCGGGATCGAGATCTGGCCGCAGGAGGTCTATTTCATCACCGGGCTGCTGGTGCTGGGGTCGCTGGGCCTGTTCCTGGTCACTTCCCTGTTCGGGCGGCTGTGGTGTGGGTATGCCTGTCCGCAGACGGTATGGACCGATCTGTTCATGCTGGTCGAACGCTGGATCGAGGGCGACCGGGGCGCGCGGATGCGCCTGGACAAGGCGCCGATGAGTGCCGAGAAGGTGCTGAAGCGCACGGCCAAGCACACGGCCTGGCTGCTGATCGCGCTGGCCACGGGCGGTGCCTGGGCCTTGTATTTCAATGATGCGCCGACCTTTGTGGTGCAGTTCTTCACGGGTCAGGCGACGCTGGTCCAGTATTTCTTCGTGGGCCTATTCACCACCACCACCTATGTCCTGGCCGGATGGGCGCGCGAACAGGTCTGTACCTATATGTGCCCCTGGCCGCGTTTCCAGGCCGCCATGCTGGACGATCAGTCGATGGTCGTCACCTATGAGCGCTGGCGCGGGGAGACGCGCGGGCCGCACAAGGCGGGGACCAGCTGGGACGGGCGCGGCGACTGCATCGATTGCGGGCAGTGCGTCACGGTCTGCCCCACAGGCATCGATATCCGCGACGGCTTGCAGCTGGAATGTATCGGCTGTGGCCTGTGCATCGACAGTTGCAACCAGATCATGGACAAGGTGGGCCGCCCGCGTGAGTTGATCACCTTCGATACCGAGGCACGGCAGCAGGCGCGTGCCAGGGGCGGGCGGGCCAAATGGAAGATCGTGCGCCCGCGTACGGCCATCTATGCCGGGCTGCTGGTCCTGGTCAGTGCTGTCATGCTGGCCGCTTTGCTAATGCGGACCACGGTTGAAGTGAATGTCCTGCGTGACCGGGCACCGCTTTTTGTGACCCTTTCGGACGGGGGCGTGCGCAACGGCTATACGTTGAAGGTCCTGAACAAGCGGCGGGAGGCGGTGGATTTCCTGTTGAGCCTGAAAGGCATGCAGGATGGCCATCTGCTGGTGCAGGATGTGGGCGAGGCCGGCGACGGCCAGTCGGTCATCCTGTCTGTGAAGCCCGACAAGGTAGCCACCTTCCGCGTGTTTGTGACGGCCCCGCCCGACAAGAACCGGGAGGAGCGGGTGGAAATTGAATTCGTGCTGACCAACCCGGTGCGCGGGGAGGGCGACGCCTATGACGCGGTGTTCGTCGGCCCCCATCTCCGCCACCATCATGACAGGGATTGAGCCATGGCCATGACCATCGATCATCCGCGCAAGAGCAACTGGATCCCCTGGGTGTTTGTGGGTGCCATGCTGCTTGTCATCGCCGTCAATGCGGTGATGGTGACCTATGCCCTGTCATCCTATTCCGGGCTGGCGGTGGACAAGCCCTATGAGCGGGGCGTGCATTATAATGACGTGCTGGCGGCCCAGAAGGGCCAGGACGCGCTGGGCTGGCGCGTGTCGGTGAATGTGGAGGCAGGACAGCTTGTCCTGCGCATCCAGGACCGCGACGGGCAGCCGCTGGACCGTGTCGGCATTACGGGCCGTCTGGAACGGCCCGTCAGCAATGACGCGCCGCTGTCCCTGGTCTTCACCGCCACAGGCGCGGGACGGTTCGTGGCGCCGCTGGACACACCGCATCCCGGCCAGTGGGATGTGAAGGCGGCGCTGCGCCATGGCGAGGAGCAATATCTGCTGGTCCAGCGGATCGTGGTGACGAAATGACGCTGGCCATCGCCCCCGTAATCGTGACCGATCACGTTCACGATATAGGCTGCATCCATTGCGGGCAGCCGGTGGCGGTGGGGGAGCGTTTCTGCTGTACCGGTTGCGCCGGTGCCTATGCCCTGATCCATGATCTGGGGCTGGATGCCTATTACGCGCGCCGCGACGCCAATGCCCCGGCTCCGGCAGGGGAAGAGGCGGCGGTGCTGGACCTGTCGGGCGCGGTGGAGGTGCTGCCGGACGGGTCGCAGTGCCTGCGACTGGTCGTGGATGGGGTGACGTGCGGGGCCTGTGTCTGGCTGATTGAAAGTGCGCTGCGCCGGGAAGCCGGCGTGACGGCGGCGCGGGTGAACCTGACGACGCGGCGCCTGTCGGTGACGTGGCGGGATGGAACCGGCGAGATGGCCGGGCGGCTGGCCGGGATTGTGCGGCGGCTGGGTTATCGCCCCGCCGTGGCGGGGACCGATGGGGCCGATGATCCGCAGAAGGCATCGGAGCGGGAACTGGTCCGCGCCATGGCGGTGGCCGGGTTCGGCATGATGAATATCATGCTGCTGTCCGTCTCCGTCTGGTCCGGCCATGCCGGCAGCATGGGGGAGGCGACGCGCACCCTGATGCATTGGCTGTCGGCCCTGATCGCCCTGCCGGTCGTGGCCTATGCGGCGCGGCCCTTCTTCCGGTCGGCCATCCATGCCCTGAAGGCCGGGCGGACCAATATGGACGTGCCCATCTCGCTGGGCGTGACCTTGGCGACGACCGTCAGCCTGTGGGAGACGGCGCGGCATGGGGAACATGCCTATTTCGATGGCGCTGTCATGCTGCTGTTCTTCCTGCTGGTGGGACGGTTCCTGGATGCGCGTGCGCGGGGCCGGGCGCGGAGTGCGGCAGAACATCTGCTGGCGCTGGGCCGTGCCCCCGTCATGATGCTGAACGAAGCGGGCCTGGCCGTGCCCATGGCCCCGGCGCAGGTGCCGGTCGGGGCGACGGTCCTGGTCGCGGCGGGTGAGCGGATCGGGGTGGATGGGGCGGTCGCCGACGGGGTGTCTGATATCGACACGTCGCTGGTCACCGGTGAAAGCCATCCGCAGCCGGTGCGGCCCGGCGACAGGCTGTTTGCCGGCATGGTCAATCTGTCGGCGCCGCTGCGCCTGACGGTGACGGCGCGGGGAGAGGGCACCTTGCTGGCCGAGATTGTGCGGTTGATGGAGGCCGCCGAACAGGGCCGCGCCCGCTATGTCGCGCTGGCCGACCGGGTGGCGCGGGCCTATACGCCCGTGGTCCATACCGCCGCCCTGGCCACGTTCCTGGCCTGGGTCTTGGGCGTAGGGATTGCGTGGCAGCAGGGGCTGTTCATTGCGGTGGCGGTGCTGATCATCACTTGTCCCTGTGCCCTGGCCCTGGCGGTGCCGGCGGTGCAGGTGGTGGCGACGGGGCGGTTGCTGCGTGGCGGCATATTGCTGAAATCGGCCACGGCGCTGGAACGGCTGGCCAAGGTGGATACCATCGTCTTTGACAAGACAGGCACCCTGACGCTGGGCCGGCCCGACCTGCTGCCCGATGCAGCCCGCGATGCGGCGGACCTGGAGCTGGCCGCCAGCCTGGCGCGGGCCAGCCGGCATCCGCTGTCGCGGGCCATTGCGCGGGCCGCCGGGCCAGGGCCGGTGGCGGACGGCGTGCGGGAGGTGCCGGGGGCTGGCCTGGAATGGCCGGGCCCGGACGGCATGGTGCGCCTGGGACGGCGTGGCTTTGTCGGGCCGGTCAGCGTGCCGGGCGGCCTGATTGAGGGGCCGGAACTGTGGCTGGCGCGGCCCGGCCGGCAGCCACAGCGCTTTACCTTTGCCGATGCGCCGCGCGCCGATGCATTGGCCGTGGTGGCCAGCTTGCGCCGCCAGGGATATCGCCTGGCCCTGATTTCCGGGGACCGGGCGCCCGTGGTGGAAGCCATGGCGGGCCGGTTGGGCATTGAGGATTGGCGGGCCGGCGTGGACCCGGCGGGCAAGGCCGCCGCCCTGGCCGCGATGAAGGATGAGGGCCGCCATGTCCTGATGGTCGGCGATGGCCTGAATGATGCAGCCGCCCTGTCGGCGGCGGATGTCTCCGCCTCGCCCGGCAGTGCCGTCGACGTGGCACAGACGGCCGCCGATGCCGTGTTCCAGGGTGACCTTCTGGCCCCGCTGGCCGAGCTGCTGACGGTGGCGCGTAAGGCCGACCGGCTGGTGCTGCAGAACCTGGGCTTCTCGCTGCTCTATAACCTGTGCGCGGTGCCCATCGCCATGCTGGGCCATGCCACGCCGCTGATCGCCGCCCTGGCCATGTCCAGCTCTTCGTTGGTGGTGCTGGGCAACGCGCTAAGGTTGTCGCGGGCACCTTTGCGTTCTCCTCAAGCGCCGGCGCTGCATCCGCAGCTTGGCTCACGCGGCACGAGCCGCGCGGCGGCAGTCGCCGCCGGCGCTGTTTCCGGCCAAACGAAAACAGCGCCAAAGGAGAGAGGTGGATGACCAGCCTGCTGTTCCTGATCCCCATTGCGCTGTGTATGGGCCTGATCGGTCTTCTGGCCTTTCTGTGGTCTGTGCGCAGCGGACAGTTCGAAGACCTGGACGGGGCCGGTGCCCGCGTCCTGTTCGATGATGAGCGGCCCTTGCCGCCATCTGGTGCGCCAAGCCCGAAGAAGGGCGATCTCAAGGAGACATCATGATCGGTAACGTTTCGTTGCGGGTGCTGGGCATCCTGCTCGGCTTTGTTGGCCTGTTCCTGGCGGCGGGCGCCAAGGACCCGGGTATGTTTCTGGGGGGCATGCTGTTCTGCCTGTTTGGGGTCGCTTTGAATTTCTGGCTGATTGCCCAGGATTATCGCCATCACCCGCAGGGTGCCTGAAGGGAAACGGGGGCGCATTCCCTGTGCGTCCCCTTATCCTTTTGAACGGTGATTCAGCTGTATCTTCATTTTTTATTTACCAGTGCTATTTCCCTCTTCGCGCCTTGTTTGGAATCAGTGTAAGAAATCAGCGAGTTCAGATTGGGCGCGCGGGGACCATGCAGGGGCAAGTGGTTGGAAGCGATGCAGTTTGCTGGCCGGAGATGCTGCGCCTTGTGCGTGGTACCCGGTTCTGGACCCTTGCGCAGATGGCCGCACAGCTGAAGGTTTCGCTTTGCACCCTGCAACGTTGGGAAAGTGGCAGCGATATGCCGGACCTGTCGGTGCAGCGTCTGGTCCGCGACCTTCTGGTACAGCCGGTGGCCGCGACGGATTTGCCCTCGCAGATCCGGCACAGCAAATCCTCACGCTATCTCTTCCGGACCGACCGCAGCCCGCAGGCGGGCAAGCCCAGCCGTATCCTGGAAGTCAGCGACGCGCTGATCGCCGATCAGCCCTTTGGCCGTGACATCTTCTTTGCCGAACGGACGCAGCAGCATGCCGATCTGATGGCCGAAGCCGACGCCACCTTGAACTCACAGGGCGATTTCTATGGCGGTGAGATGGTGATGGCCACCATGCGCCTGATCTGGCTGCAATATGTGCAGGGCGGCATGACGGTGCGCCATGCCCTGACCCGCTGGGTGCCCATGAAACTGTCCGATGGCACCCCGGTCTGCATTTATGAGCGCCGGACGGTGACGCCGTCCGCCTATCTGTCGCTGCCGGCCCAGCCCGTGTTCACGCCCTTGGACAGTTTGGCCTCTTAGCAGCGTGTTTGCGATGATCGCAAACACGCTCTTTCGTTCAGCTCCTCAATCGCCGCCGGAGCTGTTTCCGGTTTACCGAAAACAGCTCTGAT
>CALRNG020000236.1:0-6145 GCA_943369495.1 Rhizobium sp. Q54 | reverse complement strand
ACGACGGAGCAGATGAAGCACATTCCCTGGCTGCTGCGAAAAGTGTCCGTGACGCATTTCCCGAGCTTGCAGGTCCTTGGCCAGACGCGGCTGTCAAACCAGCAGCGGGACCCGGCCCCGCTACCCTATATCGGGCTTGGAAACCCGACCCGACCCACCGAACAGCAGATCCTGGCGCTGGGGAACAACTGCCAACAGGACCAGGACACCATTCGGGGCCTGGCCGAACTGACGGGCACCACAAGGGAAATCAACACCGTCGCCCAGACCCTGGGCGCGCCGGCCTCCGCCATCAATATCGGCTCCGCCTTCACCCGGGACAAGGTCGAAGACGAACAGCTGATCAACTACCGCGTGATCCATTTCGCGACACATGCCACGCTTCCGGGCGACCTGCCCTGCATCAATCAGCCCGCAATCCAGATATCGACGCCCCCGGACAGGAAGTCCGTCAAAGACGGACTGCTGCTGCTGGAAAGCGTGGAGAAGCTGAAGCTCAACGCCGATCTGGTCGTCCTCTCCGCCTGTAACACGGCGGGCAAAGCCACGACCACGGAAGAGGGCCGGAATGTGAATGAAGGCCTGAGCGGCCTCAGCCGCGGCTTTCTGTATGCAGGGGCCAAGGGGGTTGTCATCAGCCATTGGCCGGCGCGGGATTTCGTGGCCCCTGATCTCATGAAATCGATGTTCGAAGCCCTGCCATCGAACGGTGCTGCACGCGCATTGCGCAAGGCACAGATGGCCATCCTGGATGCGGCGGGCACCGGCAACGCACCCGAACTCATGGCCCACCCCTATGCCTGGGCGGTCTTCGCCGTGGTGGGTGACGGACCCAAAGCCAGCTCGGCCGTAAACTAACCCGCTGATCCTTGGAGAAACATCATGAAAAGTTTGAACTATTTCCTGGTCGGCCTTCTGGGTGTCCTACCCGTCTCCATCGCCGCTCCGGCACAGGAAACCGGTACTGTCTATGAAGATGTCGTTTCCCTGACCGGTTGCGACGCCATGCGCCGGTTGGCCACACGCATTCCCAAGGAATGTGTGAAGAAGAAGAAATATGACGCCTCGGTGCTGGGCCCCAGCCGCGGCGGCGACTTCAGGTCGATGATGACCAAAAAGATGGCAAGCCGATCAACGGACGATTGGGTGGCCAACACACCGTCAGGCGCCTTCAGCACGCGTGTGCTGCAGTTCGAGGTCAATTCCACCACCCTCAGTCCACAGGGCAAGGAGCTGCTGTACGAGGTGGAAACGGCCCTGTTGGCCGATCCGACGCTGTTTTTGCGGATCGAAGGCCATACCGACAGCGCCGGAAGCGATGATTTGAACCAAAGGCTGTCAGAGCAGCGGGTGGCGGCGGTGATCAGCCAGTTCGATAGCAGGGTGCGGTCACGCCTGATCGGTCAGGGCTTTGGTGAGAAACGGCCATTGCCCAGCATGCCGAACACCGATCCGTATAACCGCCGGGTGGAGATGATCCGCGTAGACCCCTCCGCCGTCACACAATAAATCCGCCACGGCGTTGCCGCCCGTCCGCACACCAAACCATAGTCAGGAGTGTCATGCGCAAGCTGCCCGGAATCCTGCTCCTTTGTTCAGGTTTGGTGACAGGCCTGGGCATGGCCGCCGCGTCGGAGGTGGCCCCTGTCTACGAAATGGTGGACGACCTGACCGGCTGTGAGGCGATGCTGAAGCTCTCCACGCTGGTGCCAAAACGCTGTTTGAGTGCCGGAACCAAGAAGTACGGCAAGGAGGAACTCGACCAGCTCGGGCTGACACGGGCGAGCAACTTCCGGGCCATGGTAAAGGCCTTGCCGCGCGACCAATGGGTCGCCAACGCGTCGCCAACCGGCATCAGCATTCGTGTGCTGAATTTCGGTTTGGGTTCCACCGAATTGACACCCAAGGTCAAAGCCCTGCTGTACGAAGTAGAGACCGTGCTGGAGATGGTGCCAAGTACGGTGCTAAGGGTTGAGGGGCATAGCTGCAACATCGGTTCAGCCGCCGGCAACTTGGCGCTTACGAAACGCCGGCTGGCCTCCGTCATGCGCGCCCTGGGTTCTCATACCAGCCAGCTTCGCCCGATGGCCTTTGGTGAAAGCCGGTTGCTGCCGGGGCGGCCAGGTAACGATCCCTCAAACCGGCGGGTGGAGATCATCCCGATCACCCGCCAGGATGCGGGCTCATGACAGCCGACGACACGGACCGCACCATGATGGGCAGCGACGCTAACCGTTCGCCACGCCCTGATGCAACAGCCAGCCGTCAGGAATGGGGTGGGCGACTGCTCAAGCCTGATGATGAATTCGACGGCAACCTGCGCATCATGGCGCGGATTGGCGAAGGCGGCATGGGGGAGATCTATGCGGCTGTGCATGAGGAGCAGCGCTTCGCGATCAAGCTGATCCGCGCCGACATGGCGGCCGACTTCGACCAGGACGATATGCTGCGCAAGGAAGCGGCGGCGCTGGAGGAGCTGAAAAGCCGCTACATCGTCAAATATCACTATCGCCGTCGCGACCCTGTGACGAAACTGCCCTACATCGCGATGGAGCTGGTGGAAGGCAACCGCAAGCCGGTAGAGGGGGTGCCAGATAGCTGGCGCGCCTATTCCCTCAAGGACTATCTGACCGATGAGGGCGCGTTGAAAGTGTCCCAGGTCCTGGCCCTGGCCCGGTGCCTCGCCGAGGGGCTTGGCGCCGCGCATCGCGAAGGCGTATTCCACCGCGATCTGTCACCCGGCAATATTCTGCTGCGCTGCGGCGACCTGAAACAGCCCGTCATCATCGATTTCGGCATTGCCAAGGTACAGCGCGGCGAGGACCGCACGATCATGCGCGGCGAGTTCCGGGGCACCTGCAACTACGCCTCACCAGAGCATTTCTCACAATCGCCGATCGAGGCGCCATCGGACCTGTATGGATTGGGCCTGGTGCTGGCAGCCGCCAGCCTTGGACGGCCGTTGGACATGGGCATGCAGGACCCGATGCGGGCAGCGATGCTGCGGCAATCTGTCCCCAGGCTTGACGGTGTGCCGAGCCGGTTGCGACCGCTTTTGACCTGGCTTTTGCAGCCCAAGGCCCGCAATCGTCCGCAATCAGCCAAGGAACTGCTGGCCTTCCTGGATCGGTCCGCACCTGTGATCTGGTCCTGGCGCCATCGACGCGCGGTCGCGGCCAGCGCCAGCCTTCTCCTGGCAGCCGGTATCGCAGCGCCCTTCCTGTGGCCACGCGAACCGGTGCCGTTGCCGCCGACGATCATTGCGGAACCGATTGCAAACCAACCCGCCATCACGGTTACTCCCGCGCCGTCGCCGGCAGCGTCCCCACCCACGGCTGAAGTTTCAAAGCCGCCCCCTGCGCCGCCGCCCGTCCCGCCCCGTGCCTGCGCTGCCATCCATTCCGATGCGGAACAGTTCGCTGCCCCGGCCTGTAACTTGGTGGATATGCTGGCCAGGATTGGCACCACCGCCCTTCCCGGCGCGGCGGGGGCGGTCTTTTCACGCTCCACATCCGTCATCCAGGCTGGCGCCCCTTTGCGCATCGACCTGTCGGGAACATTGCCGGCGCCGCGCCACATCTACTACGTGGCGGTATCAGACGACGGGTCCGTCTTTGTCAGTCACCAGCAGTCCGCCGCTAGCGGCCGGTATGAAGACAGCGTTGAGGGTACTGATACGACGGCGGGCTGGACCCTGTTCATGGTCATTACCTCTTCCCGCCCGCTGACCCCGCTGGATTGGTTGGACGGCGCTCCGGCGGATATTGGCAGCCTGACCCGTTCCCTGCGCGATCTTGCAGAAGAACCGGACAGCGACCGCCTGACAAGCTGGTCTTTGGTGAGGATCAGATCATGAGCATCCTGTCTGCTGTCCGCACCCATACGGGTCATGTCCGCGCCCGCAACGAGGATGATGTTCTGGATCATGCTGCGGCGGGCCTCTGGGCAGTATGTGACGGCATGGGGGGGCATCGCGGCGGGGCCATGGCCAGCCACCGCCTGACCAGCGCGCTGGGGGCGCTGTCGGTGCCGGTGGATGGGCAGGCACTGCTGACCGGAACGATGGATGCCATCACCCGTGTCAATACAGCGCTGTGGGAGCAGGCGGCGACCTGGGACGGCGATATCACGGGAACGACTGTCGTCGCCCTGCTGATCCATGGCCGCCACTATGCCACGGTCTGGGTGGGTGACAGCCGTGCCTATCGCTGGCGTCAAGGGCGGCTGCAACGACTGACCCATGATCACAGCCTGGTGCAGGAACAGATCGACAGCGGAGAGATAGACACGATCCAGGCGGAAAGCAGTCCCCAGCGCAACGTCCTGACACGGGCCGTCGGCGCGGCGGCACAGGTGCAGGCGGAGGTGCAACACGGGGCATTGTCGCCCGGCGACCTGTTTCTATTGTGCAGCGACGGGCTGACCCGGCTGTTGTCCGACCGGGAAATTGCAGACGAGATGGCGTTATCCAGCGCCGATCCCGGCCGGATGTGCGACCGGTTGATCGATCTCTGCCTTGAACGCGGCGCCCCCGATAATGTCAGCGTGGTGGTGGTCGCCTTCACCGCCTTCCCGGACGCGGATGCGCAGACCGTCAGGATGACGATACCGGGCCGGTAATACTAACGGTCCATGCCAGTGGTAAAATACAAATCTGCCGAAGGCTTGACCTTTGGCAGACTGGAGGCTGGCGACCGCCATCCCGGCGCATGAGGGAAAACTAACAGTCTGCGGTGCCTCACGGGATCTGGGTTGTCACCTGGCCGGGAGCGGCAACGGAAATCATCCCGGCATAAGCGCAGGCGCAGGTGGACTTGTCGTTCAAGGCCGGAAGCCCCTGCACGATGATCGTCGGCGAACCGGGCATCCAGGGGGCCGGTGTATTGGGGATGCAGGGCATCGGGGTCAGAACCCCCATCGCCGCCGAGGTCGCGGCGGCCACTGTGGGGTTTGCCAGGCTGCGGCAAAGACCGAACGGCATGATGTTGATCATCGGCTTGTGGTCACCGATATTGGCGGCTGGCGGCCCGTCATCCACCATGGTCCTGACGGGAAGCACCACCAGCGATGATGGCGCCATTCCCATGGTGCATCTCAGCGTGGCGCCCGATATCACCTGGTAGCCCATGCCGTCCCCTCCTCCGTCGCCCGTTCGGATTGCAGGAGAAGCGGCCCTGCCCCCAGATCGTCCAGGCGTCGTATGGCGCTGTCGATCCCCTGTGGCGTTCGCCGGAACAGCAGCAGGCTGTCCGAGTCTGGTGCCTCCGTGATGAAGGCCAACTGCGTTCCGATCACGGCTTCCGCCTCCGCCGGCCCGCATTCGGGCAGGTAGAGGCGCAGCACGCGGGGATCATAGAAGCGGAAATAGACGATGCGCCTGTCGGGCAGCTGAACCATCAGCAGCCGGCGGAACTGGCTGCGCAGCGCTTGCAGTGCCTGTGTTCCCAGAACCAGTGTGAACCAGGCGCGCCCCCAACCCTCCCCCACAAGCCAATGCGCAAAATCGGATGTGGGGTCCAGTCTGACCAGCCAGGGCGCGACATGTGCCACCTCCGGTTCCAGGTCGCCGCGATAAAGGCAGACATGGTCGGGCTGTTCGCGGTCCAACCGGTCCAGCAATTCAGGGCAGGCAGCGCCATCGATGACGGCGTGAAGCGAGGTCGCGGGCATGGTCAGCGCGCGCAGGAGACGGTCGAGACGGTCCGGGGCCAGCGTCATCCCTCTACCTCATCGCGTTGGACTGTGGCTTATCGCAAGGCGCACAGAACGGTATGGCGTCGCGGTGGGCCAGCAGCATCTGTGCCGATACGGGATGACTGTCCAGCTCCGCTGGCGTCGGGCGGTGCCGCCGGGGCGGTGGTTCCTCGGTCACGCCACCTGGATTGGGGTCCAGGGCGGCGCGGGGCCGCCGGGGCATTTCCGGACTGGCGCCGCTGCCGGAACCCGCCGAACCGCCGCTGTTGATCTTCACCAGTGGCCCGCTGACCACCACCCCATCGGGACCGATGGTGATGAAGGAGCCTCCAGCCTTGATGGTGATCTGACTGCCGGCTTCCATCACCAGACTGGTGCCGGCCTTCAGATGCCAGTCGCCGCCGACATCCAGCCCCGCATTGCCCACCACCTGCTGCTGCCATTCCTCCTT